>JBDRWA010000019.1:0-21568 GCA_039802145.1 Caldifarciminota bacterium
ATCAATCTTATACCCGCATTTTTAATTCTTCTGAAACAATTCATATCATTATATCGCATGCCAAGGCTTTTTTCATACATATTACCAGAAGATTGCCAGCGTAAAAAATTTGGTTGCATTGAAGCAATTAAATCCAAGCTTGCTATTTCCCTTATCTGATTAGAATCTAATATCTCAAGATGTTCCAATCTGTGTCTTAACTTGTTTTTACTCAATCTCATAAGTTTGAAAACCTTCAAAACCAGGTCTGTTGAGCGGTCACCTATTGAATGTATCATCAATTGGATTGAATAATCTTCAGCAGTTTTGACTAAATTTAATAGTTTTTTTTCCGATATTAATATTTTTCCATAATTCCTTGAATTTTGATAGGGCTTTCTAAGCGCCGCAGTCTGTGCACCGATAGAGCCATCCATAAAAATCTTTTTCCCGACAAATTTCAAATAATTATCTCCAAAATTGGATTGAACACCTGAGCTAATTATTGAGGGCAATCCATCAGTAAGGTATAATGCTACACGCAATTTTAATTTTTTCTTTAACGTCTGGTATATTTTGAAACCATTGATATCGGTAATTTCATGGATTGAGGTTATCCCCATTGAAAGGGCTTTTTTCATTGCTCTCTCAAGACCTTTTTTATACATTTCAAAAGTAGGTTTGAATATTCTATTGAGATAAAGCGCGGCATCTTCATAAAGCCAGCCATTTTTTCTATCTACTATTTCCCAATTTTTGGAAATAAAACCGAGTGCCTTTGTATTACAAACTGCAAAGTGTCCGCAGACCCGTCTCATGATTACTGGTTTTTTATTTGAGATTCTATCAAGTACTGTACGATTCAAATCTTCTTTTTTCCCTTTAATCCAATTTGACTCATCCCAGTTTACTCCAAAAATAACTTCTGCCTCTCTTTCTTCTCTTATTTTTTCCAGACATTCCTGGGCTGAATTACATTTACTTAAGTCAATACGTTGGAGTTCAATGCCATGAGATAAAAGATGTGTATGTGAATCTGTGAATCCGGGGATTATGTATCCACCTTCAATATCAAAGGTCCTGATATCAAAAAAATTTTTCCGTAGATGATATAAAAATTTTTCTTTTTCAGAAGGATTGTAGATTATTTTTAAAAGACGGTCTCCATTGATTATAATATCGCAGTGAGATACTTTATTATTTCTTAAGATTACTAAATTGCAATTTTTAAGTAATTTCAGGGACATTCATCCCTTGATTAATTTATCAAGATGTTCCTGTGCAGATTTAAATTCGGGTTGCAAAGATAAAGCCTGTCTGAATGACTTTATTGCCTTATCCCGGTCATTTAGCGCCTCATAGGCGATACCGAAATTATAATAAAGTTTGGGTTCGCGATTGTTGAGTTTCTGTGCCTTTTTTAAAATCTTTACCGCTTCTTCATATTTCTGACTCAGTATATAGAATTCTGAGAGTTCAAGAAGATCCTGAAAATCGCTGTTCATAATTTTTCAATACGATTCAAATCTTTATATTTCCCCAATAAAACAAGGATATCGCCCTGTAATATCTCATCAGCACCACCCGGACCTATAATTATTTCTTCCTTAAAATCAGGTGAACCATCAGGCTTTGTATATGGTATCTTCCTTTTTATTGCCATAACACTGATTCCAAATTTTTCTCTTAGTTTCAATTCACTCAGGGTTTTATCACAAAACTTTTTTGGTGCAATTATTTCAAGTATGCCATATTCAGTTGACAATTCAATATAGTCAAATATCTTTGGACTGGCAAGACTCTCTGCCAGTTTTTCACCCATCTCCTTTTCAGGGAAGATTATTCTATCTGCACCAACCTTTTCCAGAATTTTGGCATGTAGTTCGTTATGTGCCTTAACAATCACCTGTTTAACACCAAATTCTTTTAACAACAGCGTTACCATGATACTATCTTCAATATTCTCGCCAATGCTTACAATAGCAGTATCAAATTCTTTTATACCCAATTCTTTTAAAGCCTTTTCATCCGTTGCGTCAACAACTACAGCTTGAGAAACAGTTCCTTCAATCTCTTTAACCCTTTCTTCATTTCTGTCCATTGCGAGGACTTCAAAATTTTTGCCAGCGAGTGCCCGGGCAATGCTTGAGCCAAATCTGCCTAAACCGATTACTACAAACTGCTTCATATTTGCCTTTATTGATTAAAAGAAGTAGCGCACCTCTGTTCAAATATAAAAAATAACTTGGGAGTTATCCCGTTTTTAAAGTAAAAAAATTTCATAAATAATTATACCCATATTAATGGAAAAGTCAATACTTCGGTAGAATCAAACCATTGATAATCTTTCAATTTTGGATATAATTTATTGTGATTACAAAGGATACCATGATAGAGGATATATTGGGGAAATCACCTGAAAAAGTAAAGGTTTTTGTGGAAATGGGTGCTCCCTGTCTTGTTTGTGGTGAACCATTCTGGGGAACAGTTAAAGAGCTTTGCGAAAAATATCAGGTGGATGTGGATATTTTGTTAAAAAGACTTAATGAAGAGATTAAAGGAGTCTAAAAATGAAAAAATGGTTATACTGTCCTTTGTGTAAAGGTAGTTTGAAAAAGCAGAAGAATTGTATTAAATGTTCAAATTGTAACTGGCACTATTATCATAATCCCCTGCCTTCTGTTGCAATATTTGCAATGAATGAAAAAGGCAAGATACTCCTGATAAAAAGGGGGATTGAACCAGGAAAAGGCAGATGGGCACTCCCTTCTGGTTTTATTGAAACAGGGGAGACGCCCGAGCAGACAGTAATAAGAGAATTAAAAGAAGAGACTGGTTTAAGCGGAAAAGTAGAGGATTTCCTCGGTGTTCATCTTGAATCAACTGATGTATACGGCGATGTTCTTCTGCTCGGCTACAAGGTTGAATTAAGAGGTGGAAAATTAAAGGCTGATTCTGATACTATAGATGTAAAGTTTTTTAATAAAGACCATTTGCCACAAATACCTTTTATGAGCCACAGAGCAATAATCAATCAGGGACTGAAAAGTATAGATAAAGGGCTATTTTACATTGAAGTTCTAAAATCAAAGATTACCGAAGCGACTATCACTGATACTGTTTTATTTTATAGAGGAAGTATGGGTATAGATTCAAGGATACTTGAGACAGCAAATATAAAACCTGGAGAAAAGGTCCAGGTTCTGAATTATGATAATGGCGAAAGGCTTGAGACATATGTGATTGCTGAAAAACCGAATTCAAGAAGATTCGTGCTTTATGGACCCGCATCATTAAAAGGGAAGGCAGGACAGAGACTCTGCATACTTTCTTATGCATTCATTCCCCAGACACAGATAAGAGATTTTAAACCGAGGATTGTGATCCTTGATAAAAAGAACCGGGTCAAAAAAGTTAAATAACAAAAAACACATTTACGGACCTGTCCCTTCGCGTAGACTCGGTTATTCTCTTGGTATTGATTTGGTTCCATTCAAAACCTGTACCTTCAATTGCATTTACTGTCAGCTTGGTAAGACAACCTGCCAGACTGCAAAACGGAAAAAATATATATCTGCAGAAGAGATAATAAAAGAATTGAAACAATATTTAGACCAGAAAATAGACGTTGATTTTATCACATTCTCAGGTTCAGGCGAGCCATTATTAAACAAAGAAATAGGAAGATTGATTAAAAAAATAAAAGAAATGACAAAGATTCCATTGGCAGTGATTACGAATTCATCATTGTTGTATAATGCCGATGTTCGTAGAAGTCTACTGAATGCTGATGTGGTGCTTCCAACACTAACGACCGTTAAAAGCAATACATTCAAAAGAATACATAGGCCTTTATCATTAATCAATGTTAAAAAAATTATTGATGGTTTGATTAAATTTCGTAAGATCTATAAAGGCAAGATATGGCTTGAAATAATGCTTATTAAAGGATTCAATGATTCAAAAGAGGAGATTGTGGGGTTAAAAAATGTGATGAATAAAATCAAACCGGATAGGATTCAATTGAATACCGTGGTTAGACCCCCAAGCGAAACTTTTGCACGACCTGTGACCCTGAAAGAATTAAATAAAATCAGAAAATTTCTTGGGAGTAAATGTGAGGTGGTCGCCGAATTTAAAAGAGAAGCGAAGATTCTAAAGAAAGATGAAAAGAAGGAAGCGATTTTGCATTATTTAAGAAGGCGTCCTGGAACACAAAAGGATATAGGTATGAGTCTGGGAATAGACCAGAATGAACTTGTAAAATATCTTACAGAACTTTTAAAATTAAAAATGATTAAAAAGAAAAAATATGGAGGTGTAATCTTTTATGAAACAGTTTAAGATAATTGAACCGAAAGACTTATCAAAAGAGGAACTTTTAGAATTTATTCCCGACCTTGCAAAAAACTGGCTTGCCCATGATGGTCTATGGTTTTTATGTGTGGAAGAAAAGTTTGATTTGGAAACGGCAATTGAACTTGATAAAAAGGCATGGGAAAGATTTACTGTAATTGAGGCAGAAAGAATAACGAGAAGATTGAAGATTGAACCAAATGGTGGCATACCCGCATTGATGCAGGCTTTGAAATTTCGACTCTATGCGTTTATTAACAAACAGGAGATCGTAGAGGTATCGGAAAAAAGGTGTGTTTTAAGGATGAATAATTGCCGTGTCCAGGAAGCAAGGAAAAGAAAGGGTTTACCTGATTTTCCCTGCAAGCCCGTGGGAATTGTAGAATATGCTTATTTTGCAAGGACAATAGATCCGAGAATAAAGACAAATTGTATATGTTGTCCTCCGGATAAGCATCCAGATGAATATTATTGTGCCTGGGAGTTTATTTTAGAATAAACTTATTTATCTTTTATTTGCTCCAGTAATTTCAAAGCCTCGGGTTTATCATCAAGTATGTAGTCTGCCTCATAAGTAGGATTTTGAATTTTTAAGACTTTGTTTAAAAACCATCTTGCCTTTTCATAATCCTTTTTCTTGATGTAAACCTTCGCCATATCAACATATAGAATTGTATAATTGGAGTCAATGGCAAGTGCACGATTCAAATATTCAAGAGATTTATTTAGATTCCCTCCCATCAATCCAGGCAGTTCATAATATAACATTGCACCAGCATCCATTGCACCGGTATGCTTTGGGTCGAGTTTTAAAATTATATCAATCTCTTTTTTAATATCCGGGACAAGCCCGAGTGAATTAAGCACACCTTTTGTCTGTCCGCTTCTACCTAAATTTACCATATACCAGAAGTGTGCCCAGACCGAATTTTTATCTATATTTATTGCCTTTTTCCCATATTCTATACCTTTGTTATAAAATTTCAATTTATCATCTTTTTTATCCTGGGTATCTCCCATAAGATAACAGACCTTGGATAATTCATAAAGGGCGCGAAGATTATCCGGTTCTTTTTCAACGATTCCCGAGAGTATTTCATAACTATTTTTAAGATTATCTTTATTCAGATGCCTTGATTCATAAAGTTGGATTGCTTGGTCTATTAATTCATCGGTTGTCTGTGCATATATAAGGATAAAACATATCGCTGTGGCAACGAAGATTTTTCTGTTCACAAAACCCCCTTTTTATTCAATATTGTTACAATTGTAAAGTAATTTATTATCTTTTGTTTCAATTTTTCATAAAAATACAAAATAGACGGTTGTTCAGAGATTTTTATCTTCAATGAAGAAAGTGTATCAGTTATATAAATTGCCTCTTTCTTTATGCTGAGATTGCTCTTGCCATCACCGCCAAAACCGTATCTGTATCCTGTACTGGCAACTTTTTTTAATACAAAAGAGTTAACACGATTGAACGGATATGAAATTGTATCAACTTTCCCAAGATATCTTTCCATAACTCTTTTGGATTCAAATAATTCGTATTCCAATTCTTTTTCGTTCAATTGAGTGAGATTTCTATGGGACATTGTATGAGAGCCAAAGACAATTCCATATTTTTTCATTTCAAGAATCTGGTCCCAATCAAGATGGCGATTCCTGCCAGTAATTGATATATCCCAGTAATTTTTTTTGCCTATGTAATTAACAATAAGAAAAACAATTGCCGGACAATGATATTTTTTTAATATTGGGAATGCATAATGATATATATTCTCTTCACCATCGTCAAATGTGATTACTATTCCATTTTTTCCCTGTCCCGGTAGAACAATATCATAACCAGTTTCATAAATCATTTTGATAAAATTGTCAAGCTGTTCAGGATAATTCCAGGTTCCACAGAATTGAAATTTTTTAGTTATTCTGTGGAACTGCAGTGCTTTTAACATCTTTTGCCCTGGCGATCAAAATAAAACCTGCTAAGGATAATCCAATTATAATTATACCAAAGATAATAAAAAGATATTTCTTGGCGAAGATGGTAGATAATGAGCCAACAAGGAGTGCACCGATTACAAATGTAAGGTTCAAAAGCCAGTCCCGAAACGAAAATATTCTTCCTCTTACTTCTTCATCTGCATAATGATGTATTAAAGTATCCTGCCCGATGAATATGGGTGAAGCAGCGATTCCAACAATTAGGGCAATTATAATAAACTGGTAAAATTGATTTATGAAGGGAAATACGAGTAAGCCAGCACTGATAAAAAGAAAACAATAAATGATAAAAAGTTTCAAATCAATATAATGTCCAAGTGTACCGGCAAGGTATGCACCAAGCAATAGACCGATTGCTCCAACCGCAGCAAGTGCGCCCACACCCCTTGTTCCCCATTCCATATCTTGCTGGATGGTAGGGATAGCAAGGACATAAACAACACTGCCGGCAATTATCACCAAAAAGATTGTTGCCATTGCAAAACCGAGATTTTTCTCTTTGAAGATGTGTTTAAGTGCGTGGATCATTTCATTAAAAATTTTTAATAAGCCATTTTTTATCATCAAAAATAAATTCTCTGGTTTGAGATGTGATTCATCCTTAATCCGTTCTTTCAGATTTACTTTCATGATATAAATCATAAATGCCGAGATTCCAAAAGTAATACCATCAATAATAAAGGCTACTATCCAGCCTGCTACTCCAAAGACATTTTTCCACATAGGCCAATCAATGATCAGACCACCGGTTGCCATCCCGAGAAATGTTGCACCCCTTCCTACAAGGTTTAAAATAGAATTTGCATTTAATAATCTCTTTTTTGAAACGAGATTTGGAATTATTGCACTCCTTGCAGTATTGAAGAATAGGGCAAGCAAAAACATGAAGAATACAAGCGCAAATACCGGGTATATATTCCTGGTGTAAATGAAAATCAATGGTAATGTAAATGCACAGACCATTCTCAGTGTATCACATATCACCATTACTTTCTTTTTATGCCAACGGTCAACGAGAACCCCGACAATAGGACCGAATAATAATACCGGCAGGGTGATGAATAAGGCGAGCTGGGAGAGTAAGAAGGGTGTGCGTTCTTTCGGGAATAAACCGATTAATGCAATCAAGGCAATGTAATCAAGTTTGTCGCCAAACTGGCTGACGGTCTGGGAAAATAGAAATATTGAAAAATCTCTTATTTTTAATATATTCCAGAATTTAACTTTTGCTATGGCACACCTCGGTATAAAAATCAAGAACCTGTTTTGCTACAATCTTCCAGTCATATTTTTTTGATTTTTCTCTTCCTGCATTACCAAACTTCTTCATCAAGTCCGGCTTTTTCAGTAAATATATAATTTTTTCTGCAAGGGCTTCAGGATTCATCGGTTCAAATAGTACCCCCTCGACGCCATCGCTTAAAATGGTTCTGTAGCCAGGAATATCAGATGCAACAATTGGTTTACCACTTGCCATTGCTTCAAGTAAGACAATGCCGAAACTTTCAGCTCCTGTTGCCGGTGAACAGTAAATATCACAGGAGGAATAATACCGGGGAAGTTCTTCGGGTTTGACAAATCCGACAAATATTACATTGTCTTTAATATGTTCTTCAATATAACGACGATAATAATGTTCTAAAAAACCCTCACCAACAACAATTAATTTTGCCTCGGGAAATTCTTTGACTACTTCTGGGAACGCCATTAAAAGATACTTCAACCCCTTGCGTGGTTCAAACCTGCCGACAAATAGAATTTTGGGTGAGTACTTTTGTAATTCTTCAATCGGTGGTACATCCGGTCTGAATCTTTCTGTATCAATTCCATTGGGAATTATTCTACATTCTCCTATTGGAAAATACCGCATTACACAATCTCGTGCGACAGTTGAGACTGCAATCATTCCATCTATTCTTCTGAAATATTGTTCAAGGACCGGTTCCCATAATACATAACCGAAACTCTCTTCATAGGCAGAGTGGAAGGTTACAAAATTTTTGGCATTGGAATATTTTAATGCAAGATAGGGGAGGGTCGGAGCAATTGCACCGTGGAGATGTATAACATCAAACTTTTCTGATTCAAGAAAGCGGCGCACCTGCCAGGGAATAGTGATACCGAAACTTAAAACCGAAAAAGAACGATTCTTTGGAAATTTTATTGCCCTGCCCATTCTAATTATATTTTCGTGAACATAGGGGTAGTTCTTTCCATAAGACGGAGCGAGAATCTTTGTGGTATGCCCCATCTGGTTAAAATTTTTCCAGAGATGGAGTATGTGTTCAGATACACCACCGGTATGTGGATAGAATATATCAGACACGAGCAATATTTTCAATAAATACCTCCGGTATGTCCAAAACCTCCAGTTCCACGTTCTGTATCCTGCAATTTTCGGACTCTTTTAAAAACTGCCTTCACAACGTGTGTAAAGACCATCTGGGCAATTCTATCTCCTTTTTTTATTTTTACACTCTTATTACTAAAATTAAACAATATGACCTTTATCTCACCCCGATAATCCGCATCTATTGTCCCCGGTGCATTCAATATGCCTATACCATATTTTGCAGCCAGACCGCTCCTCGGTCGCACCTGTGCTTCATAACCTAAAGGTATTTCAATACTTATACCGGTGGGAATGATACAGAAATCTTTTGGTTTTAATATTATAGGTTTTTTTATATCCGCATATAGGTCACAGCCTGAAGAAAATGGGGTTTGATATTGGGGTGTGAAATCACCTTTGATTTTAATCTCTATGGTTTCAATCTTTGTATTCCTTTTAGGTATTTTGGATTTTAGGCATTTAGACATTTTTAATCTCATTCTACCCATTCAGGATGAAATACAAACCACTGGTCAGGATATTTTCTGATAACATTTTCAAATCTCTCAATCATATATTGATAAAAATCATTTTCACTTTTAAATTCGTGTACTGGTTCCACCACACCTAAGTATCTTTTTTTATTTGAAAGGACCATGTAACCAAAAACCACAGGGAGTTTTCTTTTAACAATTATCGCTCCTAAGTTGGGAAAACTTCTTTTTCCAGTAAAGATACCCAAAACTTTACCCTGCCTTTTAATATCTCTATCAGCAAGAACAGCAAGGACACGATTGTTCTTTATTGTATCAAGGAGTGCAATACTTGTGCGTGAAAGGGGATAGGTTTTCAAACCAGTTGCTTCACGATGTTTTGTATAGAGACGGAACATTTCTGGTTCGGTCTCTTCCACAAGCGCATTCATTGGATATCCACGGGCGGCAAGATAACTGCCTGCGTAATCCCAGTTTCCAATGTGCAATGTCAAAAGTATACATCCTCTTTTTAATCTTAATGCCTCATTTAAATACTCAACTCCTATAGGAATGACATCCTTTATAACTTCATTGTTTTTCAAAAAACCGAGTCTAAAAAAATCAACCATACACCGGGCAAAATTCTCAAATGTCTTTCTACATAGATAATTGTGTAATTCAGGTTTATCCGACATTATGTAATATAAATTTTTCAAGATATAGCCCCTTTTCTTTTTAAGTAAGAAATAACAAAATCCACCGATCATCCGCGCAATTTTATCTGCAATGCTTAATGGAATAACCCTTGCTAATTCAATACCAAATTTCTGGAGTCTGACCGCAATATTCACATCCCTCTTTTTTAGAACCTAACCCTTATATTTTTTCAAAGCAAAACTCAATGCCCTCAATGCATTCCTTAAATCCTCTTCTTTTAAAACATAGGCTATCCTTACTTGGTTCCTGCCCTTTTTTAATGTAGAATAAAATCCATTTGCTGGCGCAAGCATTACAGTACTTTTTTCATAACTAAAATCAGTTAGAAGCCACTGGCAGAAGTGGTCTGTATCTTTAACTGGCAGGTTTACCACGGTATAAAATGCGCCCTCGGGTTTGTGTCCATAAACATCGGGAATCTCTCTTAAACAATCAAATAACACATTGCGTCTATGTTCGTATTCTGCGATCATAGGGGTGATGTACTTATCAATATATTTATACGCAGCAATTGCACCAATCTGCTCTAAGGTTGGAGGGCATAAACGTGCCTGGCAGAATCTTATCAGGGCATCCATAATCTTTTTATTACGACTTATTATACAACCGACGCGTGCACCACAGGCTGAAAATCGTTTTGATATTGAATCTATCAGGATGACGCGGTCCTCTATTTCCGGTAAGGAGAGGGCACTTATATGTTCTTTGCCATCGTATACAAATTCCCTGTAGACTTCATCTGAAAGTAGATATAGATTATATTTTTTACAAAGACGCTGGATTATGAACATCTCTTCTTCGGTCAGGACCGTGCCTGTCGGGTTATTTGGTGTGTTTATCAGTATTGCTTTTGTCCTGCTTGTAATCTTCTTTTTAATTTCTGATTCTGGTGGAAGGTGGAAGCCATTTTCAATTTTTGTCTCAATCGCCACGAGTTTTATATTTGCCATTACTGCAAATCCATTATAATTTGTGTAATATGGTTCAAATACGATTATTTCATCGTCTGGGTCGCAGGTTGTCATCATCGCAAATATTATCGCTTCGCTCCCACCGATTGTTATCCATATATTATCAAGGTCAATATCAAACCCGAGATTCCGATAATAGTCAAGAATCGCAAGGCGCAGGTCAAGAATACCACCGGAAGGACCATAACCAAGCACTTTTTCTCTGTAATTGGCAATAGTTTCAAAGATTTCAATTGGTGTTTCAATGTCGGGTTGACCAATATTCAGATGATAGACTTTAATTCCTTTTTTCTTTGTTTCATCTGCAAAGGTGGATAACTTTCTAATTGGTGAGTATGGCATTCGGTCAGCCCGATGCGATAATAAAATTCCTTCTGATTTTTGTTTTGTTTTTGCCATGGTTTAATTATATTCATAAGAATATGAATGTCAATCACATTGGCGTGCTTAATATGCCATTGACAAAATTAAAAAATGCTCTATAATTAAACTATGTTGAGAATAAAATTGAATAATAGTATAATAGAAATTGAGCCGGGCAAAAAGTTTGCGGATTTGATTGGTGATAAAGAGATAATTGCAGTGCGGGTTAACGGTGAATTGAAGGATTTGAATACTGTGGTTAACGAAGACTGTGAAGTGGAACCAGTTAGATTTACTGACCCTGAAGGTCAGCAGGTATTCTGGCATTCAACTTCCCATATTATGGCTATGGCAGTGAAGGCATTGTATCCTGAGACAAAATTAGGGATTGGTCCTTCTATTGACCAGGGATTTTATTATGATTTTGAGCGTCCCACCCCTTTTACACCCGAAGACCTTGAAAAGATAGAACAAAAGATGGCAGAAATTATAAAGGAAGATATACAATTTGAGCGGATAGTGATGACTAAAGAGGCGGTGATTGAATTCTTCACAAGAAGAAACGAGACCTACAAAGTTGAACTTGCCCGTGAAATTCCTGATAAAGAAATAAGTCTTTATCGCAACGGTGAGTTTGTTGATTTGTGTAGGGGACCCCATATCCCGAGGACCGGAATGGTCAAGGCATTCAAACTTCTAAGTGTTGCAGGTGCTTACTGGCGGGGTGATTCCCGTTTGCCCATGCTCTCAAGAATATACGGTATATCCTTTATGTCTAACGACCAGTTAAAAAGTTACCTCCATAGACTTGAAGAAGCCCAGAAAAGGGACCATAGAAAATTAGGCGCTGAGCTTGATTTATTCTCAATATTTGAAGAAGCGGGTCCGGGTCTGGTATTCTGGCATCCCAAAGGCACAATCATCAGAAGGTTGATTGAAGAATACTGGATAAAACAACATTTAAAGAACGGTTATGAATTGATTGCAACACCGCATATCGCGCGGAGTAATCTCTGGCGTATCTCTGGACATTATGAATTCTATCGCGATAAGATGTTCACATTACCGGTTGAAAATGAAGAGTATGTTCTAAAACCTATGAATTGTCCGGGACATATATTGATATACAAGTCAAAGGTGAGGAGTTATAAAGAATTGCCAATAAAATATGCTGAGCTCGCCACAGTTTACCGAAATGAATTGTCAGGAACACTCCAAGGACTATTAAGAGTGAGAGGATTTACCCAGGATGACGCCCATGTCTTTTGCCGACCAGACCAGATTGAAGAGGAGATTGTAAAAATCCTGCAATTGACCCTCACGATATTTAAAAAATTTGGTTTTGAGGATTTTCAGGTCAATCTTTCTGTGCGCGACCCGAAGAATAAAGAACAATTTATGGGTTCAGACGAAGAATGGGAGAGGGCAGAGAATGGACTTGTTTCATCATTAAAGAAAGTAAATCTACAATATAAGGTCCAGTTGGGCGAAGCGGTATTTTATGGACCCAAGATTGATATCAATATCCTTGATGCACTGGGTCGTGCCTGGCAAGCCACGACTATCCAGTTTGATTTCAATCTACCCAAGAGGTTTAACATTGAATATATGGATGCCAAAGGTCAGCATAAAGAGGTTGTTGTGATACACAGGGCGCTGTACGGCTCTCTTGAGCGATTTATCGGTACATTGATAGAACATTATGGGGGTGCCTTTCCTTTATGGCTGGCGCCGGTCCAGGTTGTTGTAATGCCGATAACCGATAAAGAATCAAATTATGCAAAGGATGTTTATCAGCGCTGTTTAAAGCACGGATTAAGGAGTGAATTTAATAGTAAATCTACGAAGATAAATTATCGTATAAGAGAGGCCGAGGTAAAGAAAATACCTTACATCCTTGTGATAGGACAGCGCGAGGCTGAAAAAAAGACCATTTCAGTGCGAAAAAGGGGTCGTGGGGACATCGGTGAGATGAAATTAAAAGACTTTTTTAATCTATGTGATGCAGAACAAGGAGGCGAAGATTAAGCAATTACCAAAGGTTAATAATGAAATTTCTGCAGAAAAAGTAAAACTGGTGGATGAAAATCGTCAATATATGGGCATATTTGACCTTGCAATCGCTTTAAGAATAGCAAGGGAAAGGGGTTATGACCTTGTAGAGGTTAGCCCGGATGCCCAGCCACCGGTCTGTCGCCTGATGGATTTTGGTCGTTATGTCTATGAAAAGAAAAGGCAGGAACGAGAATCAAGAAAACATCAGCATCAGACCCAGGTGAGAGAGATGAGGTTTTCAATGAAGATATCTGAGCACGATTATAAGGTAAAATTGAATAAAATAAAGGAATTTTTGGAAAAGGGCGACCGTGTAAAGATAAAGCTTAGATTAAGGGGTAGAGAAATACTCCATGCAAATATGGGTTTGAATCTGCTGGAACAGGTAATCAATGATTTGAAAGATATTGCAAAAGAGGAGGCACCGCCCAAACAAGAGGAACAGTTAATTATGGTAACTCTTATTCCACAAAAAAGGAGAACAGGCAATGAGTAAACTTAAAACAAAAAGGGGCTGGGCAAAGAGGGTAAAGATCAAAAAGAGCGGCAAGATTATGCATTGGAAAGCAGGGAAGAGGCATCTTTTAACAGGAAAGTCAAGAAGGCACAAAAGAAGACTATCAAAATTGGCCCCTGTATCCAGTGCTGATTTAAAGAGATTTAAAAAATTTAGATAACTTGACAATAATTTTGATTTGGTTATAATATCAGGTAAAGTCTGAGTCAAAGAGGTTTCAGACTGTCCGGTTGAAACTTTTATTTGAAAGGAGATGATGAAATGCCGAGAACAAAGAGCGGACCTTATACCAGAAAACGCAGAAAGAAATGGCTGAAAGCAGCAAGGGGCTATTGGGGGGGCAAACACCGTCTTTATAAAACTGCCCGCTTACAGGTGATGAAGGCGTGGCTTTCAGCATACCGGGAAAGAAAGAGAAAGAAAAGGGTTTTTAGGGCATTATGGATAACGCGCATAAATGCCGCATTAAGACAACAGGGTCTAAAGTATTCTGAATTTATCAATTCATTAAAAAAGAATAACATAGATATCGACCGCAAGACCTTGGCAATGTTTGCCTATGAAAAACCGGAAGAGTTTAATTCCCTTGTGGAGATCTGTAAAGCGATGAAACAGAAGGCATAGGTACTCGATATGGAACAGAAGATAAACGAACTGAAGCTTACTATTGAGTCAGAACTCAGTAAAATTCAGGATTCGATTGCCCTTGAGTCATTCAGAATACGGTTTCTTGGTAGAAGGGGCATCTTTAATGATTTGATAAAAGAACTTGCGAGTCTGCCTATAGAAGAGAGGAAGAGATTTGGCAGCGAAATAAACCAATTGAAATCCCAATTGACCGAGATTTTGAATTTGAAACAAAATGAATTTTCAAAAGTGAAGAAACCTAAGTTTGATCCATTATTACCGGGAAGGATGGGTTATGTAGGACACCGACATCCACTCTCATTGATCCAGGACGAAATTGAATCTTTCTTTGAAAATCTTGGGTTTGTTGTAGCGTCAGGTCCTGAGATTGAATATGACTGGTATAATTTTGAGGCATTGAATATACCCAAAGACCATCCAGCGCGTGATAATTTTTCAAGTTTATACATTTCGGACGAATTACTTTTAAGAAGCCACACATCTCCAGTTCAGATACGGGTGATGGAGAAGTTAAAGCCACCAATAAAAATTATCTGTCCGGGAAGATGTTACAGATTTGATCCCTTTGATCCGAGCCACTCCCCGGTATTCCATCAAGTTGAAGCACTTTATGTTGACAAAGGCGTCTCATTTGGTGAACTTAAATGGCTCTTGGGTGAGTTTGTAAAACATATCTTCGGTCCAAAGACAAAATATGAACTAAGACCGAGTTTCTTTCCGTTCACCGAACCTTCGGGTGAACTTGCGATAAGTTGTTCGGTCTGTCAGGGAGATGGTTGTCCGGTTTGTGGCAACACCGGTTGGCTTGAAATGTTGGGATGTGGAATGGTCCATCCACAGGTTTTGAAAAATGTTAAGATTTCTCCCAAAGAATATTCGGGCTATGCACTGGGTATGGGTATTGAGCGGGTCGCAATTATCAAATATCTAATTGATGATATCAGGGTCTTTTATAATAATGATATGAGATTCCTTGAACAGTTCTAAACAGGAGAATTAATGTTAGTATCGGTTAAGTGGCTTGAGGAGATTTTAAATACGAAGCTGGATATCAAAATACTTGAAAAAATTGCTAATAATCTGGGTATGGAGATTGTTGAGCGAACCAAAATGTGTCCAGGGGATATGGTGATCGGTAGGATTTTAAAGATTGTTCCTCATCCTACATTAAAAAATTTAAATATCCTTGAGATAAAGGCTGATTCCTACCATCAGATTGTTACTTCTGCAACAAATATAAAGGAAAGTGACCTTATATTTGTAGTGGGTGCAGGTAAAAAATTCAGAGAACAGGTCGTAAAAGAAAGAGACTTTGATGGAATTAAATCTACCGGGATGCTGGTGAGTGAAGAGGAGATGGGTATTGCAGAGAAATCAACAGGTGTGATTGTTCTGGATAGAGGAAAAGAAGGGGCAAATTTTGAGCATTTTTTTGATGATATTGTATTGGAGATAAAGGTTAATACAAACCGTCCAGACCTTCTTTCAGTCATTGGACTTGCTCGGGAGTTCAGCATCGGTCTTGGAATAAAATTTAGTTTCAATGAGAAAATTCCTGAACAGTCCAATCATCCTGACTCTTCTCTTGTCAGGATAATTGACCTTGATGGTTGTCCGAGATATACAGCAAGGTTATTTGAAAACATCAATGTGAAGGAATCGCCATTTTTTATGAAATGGAGACTTTATTGTATGGGGATGAAGGGAATCAATAATGTTGTGGATATAACAAACATCAATATGTTATTGTATGGTCAACCACTCCATCCTTTTGATTTTGATTTATTAAAAGGACCTGTTATTATAAGAAAGGCACATAAAAATGAACAATTTGTGACACTTGAGGGGACGGTATTTAAGCTTGATGAAAAAGACCTTGTGATAGCGGATAAAAACGGACCCATTGCGCTCGGTGGAATCATTGGTGCCCGTTGTTCTCAAATTACAAATTCAACAAAACGGGTTTTGCTTGAAAGTGCGTATTTCAATCCCATAAGGATTGCCCATACAAGAAGGCGCCTTGGCTTACAGACTGAGGCATCCTTGAGATTTGAAAGGGGTGCTGATTTATCAATGGTAGATGAGGTTTCAAGGGTCACTGGCGAAGGTTTTAAATTATTTGCAGGTGCAAATGAGGTAAGATTTATAAGTGCGGGTAAAAAGGCAAAAACAAAGGCAGTTTCTTTCTCTTTGAACAGGATGAATACAATTCTTTCTTTAAACCTGAAACCTGAAGAAGTTAAAAAACTTCTTGGTAAATGCGGAATAAAGGTATCAGGAAAAAATATGTTGAAAGCAGCGATTCCCCATTATCGTTATGACTTGGGGATCGAGGAAGATATTTATGAGGAAGTCGCACGCATCTATGGATATATGAATATCCCTGATGAGACACCAAAACGCTGGGCAGTGACAAAAATCAGTGACAAGAGTAGAAACTTTATAAAATTCTTGAAGTCCTATATGATAGGGCTGGGTTTCAGTGAAACCTATAATCTCTCACTTGTATCAGCCGAAAGACTTGAAAGTCTTGGATACAGTGAGTTTGTTAAACTAAGGAACCCGTTGAATGAACGGTTCAATGCATTAAGGCCCACTCTATTTCTGGGCCTTCTTGACACAGTACATTATAACATTTCAAAGGGCAATTATTCCCTTAAGCTCTTTGAGGTTGGTAATGTGCTTTTAAATTCCGAGCCATTTGAGGAAAAGAGGCTCGGCGCAATTATGGGTGGTGAGCGGTATCCAAATTTCTGGGAGAATACTAATCAACAATTGAATTATTACGATGTTAAAGGTGTGGTGGAAACGGTTTTTGAGGCATTACGGATAAAAGAGATTGAATTTCAAGAATATCAACAGAAAGGGTTCAGCCAGGCAGTGAAGATTGCTTATTCAGACAATGAACTCGGATATTTGGGTGTTATTGCCCCTGAATTGTGTGAAAAGGAATTTTATTATTTTGAAATATCTATAGACAAAATGCTTTTGCTTGTCAGCGAACCTTTCTATAATCCACCTTCTAAATTTCCTGCGAATATCAGAGACCTTGCATTTCTATTTGATGAGGATGTAGAGGTTCCGGTAGTCAAATCTTTTATCAGTCGTGTTGGAGGTCCGATTTTGGAAAAGATAGTTCTTTTTGATTATTACAAAGGGAAGAATATACCGGAAGGGAAAAAGAATCTTGGTTTCCGATTGTTTTTTAAGGCACCGGATAGAACGCTTACGGATGATGAAGTTGACAGATTTATAACGAAGATTGTAAGTGAAGTGAAGAACAATTTTGGGGCTATTTTAAGAGCAAAGGAGACAAATTGAACGGGATATCAAAACTTGAGGAAAAAATTGACAGGCTTATTAATTTGATAAATGAACTTAGACAGAAGATTAGTCAACTTGAAGATGAAAACAGGCAACTGAGAGAAAAAGAAGAGGAAGTAAAGAAAAGGGTTGATGGCTTGATTGAGAAGATAGATACGATGACCCTGTAATTTATGATTATTTATATCAAAAATATTTAGAGGTGAGCTTGAAGAAGGGTCATACAAATGAAGTGTTGGTCAATATCTTCGGTAATGATTATAGAATTACATCCGAAGATATAGATGAGGAACGAATTAAGAAAATTGCTGAAATAGTTGACAAAAAGATGAGAGATATTCATCGTGAATTACCGATTCCATCAACTACTAAGATTGCTGTGCTTGCCTGTTTGAATCTGGTGGATGAATTTCTACAAAAAGAAGAGCAATTAAATAAAAAGATTTCAGATTTAGAGCAGAGGATTAATTCTTTAATCCTAAAAATTGACGAAGTTGTTGCTTAATTCGTTCCCTGCGATGCTCGTGATGGGCATTAAGTCTTGAGCCAACACCCATTGTTCGGGAGCTGAGTTCGGCCACAGGATAACCTGTGGTTGACAGGCGCCCACCTTAACTTTGGGTTCAGAGACTTTTTCCCACACGGCATACGCGGGGATTTTTCAAAAACTTTTCTCAGGGCTGTAAAATCAGCCTGAGGTAGGAGGCTGTTATGATACTGCTAATAATTGCCATAATTTTATTGGCTTTAGAAATAATTGTAGTTCTCTTTTATTTTAGATATAACAAGTCAAAGATAACCAATGCCCAAGTAGAAGCAAAGAAGATAATTGAAGATGCTCGTAAAGAGGCAGAAAATTATCGTAAATCGGCTGAGTTTGCTGCGAAAGAGTACTGGTATCAGGAAAAGTTAAATTTTGAAAAAGAGACCCTTAATCGGCGCCGGGAGATTGAAAAGGCAGAGCGTCGGCTATTAGATAAAGAAGGGAGTCTGGAGAAGAGGGAGAGGCTTATCATTGATAAAGAAAAAGAATTGATTAATAAAGAGCATAATCTCCAGAATCGTGAAAAAATCATTCAAGCAAAATCAGAGCGACTTGACCAGTTGATAAAAGAAGAGACTGAAGCATTGCAGAAGATTGCAAACCTTTCAAAGGAAGAGGCAAAATCTGCATTAATGAAAAATTTAGAAGCAGAGGCGAGACATGAGGCTGCAGCACTTTTGAATCGTATAAAAGAGGAAGCAAAACAGAGGGCTGAAGAAATTGCCCGTGAAATCATTTTACAGGCAATACAGAGATGTGCTACAAGTCATACCACAGAGACCACAATATCAGTAGTCTCACTCCCTTCAGAAGAAATGAAAGGCAGGATTATTGGCCGAGAAGGGAGAAATATTCGAGCGTTTGAGAATCTTACCGGTGTTGAAGTAATTATAGATGATTCACCGGAGACAATTTCGCTTTCTTGTTTTGACCCAATACGCAGAGAGGTTGCTCGTATTGCAATGTCAAAATTAATAGCCGATGGGAGAATTCATCCGGCACGAATTGAAGAGGTTGTAAAGAGCGCAGAGAAAGAGATTGAATCGGCGATAAAGAATACAGGCGAAGAAATATGTCTTGAATTGGGTATCATTGGACTTGCCCCAGAGCTTGTTCGCCATCTTGGTAAAATGCGTTTTCGCACAAGTTATGGACAGAATTTGCTTCAGCATTCAAAAGAGGTTGCATATCTATCAGCACTCATCGCCCAGGAACTTGGACTTGATCCGATAATTGCTAAAAGGGCAGGACTTTTGCACGACCTCGGTAAGGTTGCAGATTTGACAATGGAGGGTTCGCATGCCCAAATCGGTGCTGAGCTCGCAGCAAAATTCAATGAAAGTGAAATAATCATCAACGCTATCGCCGCACACCATGAAGAAATAGCGCCAATCAGTCCTTATACATTTATCGTGGAGATAGCAGATTCAATTTCTGGAGCGAGACCGGGTGCGAGAAGGGAGACGATTGAGGCGTATATTAAGAGATTGAAGGCACTTGAGGAAGTTGTATCATCATTCAATGGTGTGGAAAGGGTATATGCGATTCAGGCCGGCAGAGAAGTAAGAGTAATGGTCAATCCCGGAGTGATTTCAGATACTGAAGTATCAAATCTGGCAAATGAAATTGCGCGCAGAATTGAGAAAGAAATTCAATATCCTGGGCAGATAAGAGTTACGGTGGTGAGGGAAACGCGGGCAACCGATGTGGCAAAGTAAATAATTTGTAAAAGATTTGCTTTTTGTTACTTAAAAATAGAAAATATTATTAATTTTGTAAATTTATCTTGTAAGGTAGAGGCAAATAATATTTAATATATATATCACTACCAAAATTACTCCATCTATTGATAATGGTAAATACTTCTTCTCTGCGCGATATGTTAAACTGATTATTACGACTGATGTCATAACAATCGCGGAGATCACTGATATTATGTGTTTTTGATTTACAGCTAGAAGTATTGAATTCTTTATATAGAAGAAGTCAATAATTCCTAAAATTGCGATGTTAAAAATTGTGCTTCCCATTAGATTACCAAAAGCCAGGTCTATTGCCTTGCATCTCAGCGCACCAAGGGATACAATCAATTCAGGCAGGGATGTTGATAGCGCTATAAAGATATTTCCTACAAAGGTCTGTCCCAGTCCTGTGATTTCAGCAATTCCTGCGCCAATCTTAGGTAAAATCAGAGCAGCTCCGATGACGAAAATTGCATTTATGATAAGAAGTATAAATGCCTTATTTAATGTTATATTAGAATAAAGTTCACATTTTTGTTGGTCATTTTCTTGATTTATTTTTTGCTCATATTGAAATGTCAAACCCAATGAGAAAAAATAAATGAAGACGAAAATTATGCTATTCAGTCCGATCCAGCCGAATCTGGGTATATTTTTATCCAAAGATAACCCTCCTATAACAACTGCCAACTGGATTATCCCCAAACCCCCTGAAATAATATGGCTGGTTTTGGCTTCGCTTAATAACGGTCTCTTGGGATAAGACAAATCAAGCAAGGCAATTATAAGAAGATTAAATACACAGCTACCGATCAGGTCACCTGCAGCAATATCCGGCACCCCGGCATAAGTAACCGCACCTATGGAGTTGATAAATTCAGGCAGGGATGTTATTGAAGCAACGAGAACAAGCCCTATCCAGGTTCTTCCCAGTTTCGTTTTTTCAGCGATTACATCACTATAAAAAGATAGTCTGGTGCCTGCGAAGAGTATTACACCCGTGCATAGAATGAATCCTATTAATAAAGGAAACATAAACTAATTATAACAGATTAAAATATAAAGTCAATGAGTGGAAAGATTAAGAATTTTTTTGTTCAATCTAAATCTTGACTTTACATTCTTTTTTATTATAATTGCCTATGGCAACAATGAAGGCGGTCGTTAAGACAAAGTCTGAACCAGGTGCAGAATTATTAGATGTTCCGGTTCCTACACCAGGACCCAACGAGGTCCTGGTAAAAGTTTTAGCCACTTCAATCTGCGGAACCGACCTTCACATATTCCAATGGAATGATTGGGCACAAAAGCGGTTAAAAAATCTACCCCAGATTATGGGGCATGAATTATGCGGACAGGTTGTTGAGGTTGGCGCCAATGTCCAGCACATAAAGAAAGATGATGTCGTCTCTGCGGAAACCCATATCGCCTGTGGATACTGTTATCTGTGCAGAAATGGGCTTGCCCATATCTGTGAGAATGTAAAGATATTTGGTGTTGACATAAATGGGGTATTTGCTGAATATGCTGTTGTCCC
>JBDRWA010000020.1:0-20957 GCA_039802145.1 Caldifarciminota bacterium
GTCTCTTTGTGCGGAGACCATTTTCATATCATCCTCCCCTGAATATCTTGTGGTTTTTTTAACTATAATGAAAAATTTCATTACCATTGTATAGGAATTTTTCAAATTCCTATACAACGAGTATAGTCTTGAAAATTTCAAAATTCTGATTAAATTATCTTATGCCTTTTTATGAATTTACGATTTCAACAAATAAGAGTGAAGAGTTGATTGATATCACCAGCGAAGTTGAAAAAATTGTCTCTGGCTCAAAGATCAAAAATGGAATTGTCCATATCTTCATTCCACACGCAACTGCAGGTGTGATATTGAATGAGAGTGCAGACCCGAATATCAAAACCGATTTTTTAAATGCAATTGAGCGGGCAATCCCCAAAAGGGCGAACTATCTCCATGACCACATTGACCGCAATGCTGCTGCCCATATCCGCAGTGCTATCGTCGGTTCAAGTTTGACAATTCCACTAAGAAATAATGGAATGGTCCTAGGCACCTGGCAGTCAATAATGTTCTGCGAATTTGATGGTCCCCGTCGTACACGCCGCATTATAATCCAGGTGATAGAAGATGAATGACTGAATTCTACTCCCTATGTGAGTGGTCGGCGATAAAACCATTGGGAAGCAGGTCTAACGCCTTCTTGTGACATCAGTAACCATCACCACAATCAGTTTGATATTTCCATTTTCATCTTTTATCGGACGGGCATCAATCTCGCCAATATAGACTGTCCCATCTTTAGCAATAAACTCAAGCTCGTAGGGCTGAACATACTTTCCGGATAATCGCTGAATAAATTTACGCATTGCCATTATCTTGCCCGACTTAGTAAGAAACGGATACATTATGTGATCCTTACCAATCACTTCCTGACGTTTGTATCCCAACCATTCACAAATTTTCTTATTCACATCCGTTATTCGTCCTTCTGCGTCAAGGATAATAAATCCTTGTGGTGACTGTTCAAATATTTTATGGTATTTCTCTTCGCTCTCTTCAAGAGCCTGTTCCATCTCTTTTTGTTGTGTGATATCACGAATTAAAATAGAGACACCGGTAATGTGGCCATCGGAATTCAAAAGTGGAGCTATTCTTGTATTGAACCAAAGAGTTTTTTTCTGCGCTGTAAGTGAATAATCAATTTGCTGTATTTGCCCCGTCTTTAAACAAAACTGGATCAATTTCTCCATCTCCCCTGCGATTGACCTTGGGAAAAAGCTCTTAATTGATTTGCCCAGGTAACTTTCTATTGTGGCGAACACAAAGTTCTCCTGATAGGCTGAAGACTTGTAACACTCAATCAGACGCAGTTCCTTGTCCACAATAAGAATTACATCTTCAATTGATGATACTATTGAACGTAACTTCTCCTTCTCTTCTCTTAATTTTGTATCAGCCTGGATGTGTTTTGTAATATCGCGCAAGACAGCAATAATCCCTTCTATATTCTCTTCATTTTTGAGCAATTTTATGCTCGCTTCCATACACAAAATCCGACCTTCCTTCGTGACACATTTCATTCTAAATACATTTTTGCCTATGCCTTTTGTAATGGCGGTATTAAATCTTTCTAAGACTTGGGGTATTTCTTCGCCAAGAATTACCCCGGCTTTGGCAAAATGTTTACCTTTTAACTCCTCGGGGTCATAGTCTAAAATTTCTTTTACGCTCTTATTTATATCAACGATTGTTCCATATTTATTAATTAAAATAATTATATCCCTGCTACCATCAAAGATTCTTTTAAACTTTTTTACCATTGAATCAAGTTGACGATTTGAATCCCTCAGCTCGTTAATTGTGCCCTTTATTTCTTTAATCATCTTATTAAACTCAATGGCGATAGTTTTGAGCAATGGGTCATCTGTTGATAAGGTAATCTCTGTTGTATAATCACCGTCAGCCGCCCGGGTAAATGCATCAAGAATTTTCTGATAATCCACCGGGATATTTGCGTTATCTTTGGTAGACATAAAAAATTATACAGAAAATAAACCGATTGTCAATGACCCTAAATTGAAAATTGTTGACACACGTCAATTTTTTATTAAAATAAAAAAATGAATTTGAATGCGTTCTTAAATTCTTTGGTCAATTATGAAAAGACCCCTGGATATAAATATGACCTTGCGGCATTCAAGGCATTCTTAGAAAAACTTGATTCACCCCACAAAAGATTGAAAAATGTAATCATCATTGCCGGGACAAAGGGCAAGGGTTCAACCGCAACAATCATAAGTTCATGTTTAATTGCCAGCGGTTACAAAGTCGGGCTTTTTACTTCACCCCATCTAATCAGAATAAACGAAAGAATAAAGATTAACAACCAGGAGATTTCCAACAAAGAAATGGAAAAATATATCAGGATAATCAAGCCCCATATTAATTTCAAAAACCGCCTTGGTGCGCGCACCTTTTTTGAAACCATTGCCACAATCGCCTTTATGTATTTTGTTGATAGAAAAGTCGATTTTGCAGTATTTGAAGCTGGTCTCGGTGGACGGCTTGACGCCACAAATGTCTTTAATTCTCATATTCCGGTAATTACCAGAATTGGATATGACCATATGAACCTTCTTGGGAATAGATTATCAGAGATTGCCTATGAAAAGGCAGGGATTATTCCTTTTCACCGACAGCAGACAGGAAATGGAAAGGTAATTACTATCCATCAACGACGGGATGTAGAAAAGGTCTTAAAAAAGATTGCCCGGAAACGAAGAAATAAGATTATCTTTGCCGATGATTTACACAAAATAGCAATTAAGAATATAACATTAAACGGAACTGAATTAAGTATCCATGGAGCGCTGGGCAAATTTGATGCATCATTACCACTCGTCGGCCGGCATCAGATTGAAAATCTCAAAATTGCCCTGGCCGTTTTATTTGAATTAAAAAGAAGAGGCTTTAAAATAAATCTTCGGTCAGTAAAAAAGGGCATTGAGAATGCAAGATTGCCCGGAAGATTTGATGTATTATCAAAAAACCCATTGGTTATATATGATGTAGCACATAACGAAGATTCTTTTAAGGCATTGAATAATAATATTGAAGAGTTAATTTTAAAAGAAAATGGCAAAAATATCTATATCATCTTTGGGTGTAATAAAGACAAAAGTATTAACTATGCAGTAAAAGAAATCTTCCCTAAGGCAAAAAAAGTCTTGCTCGTTCGCGCCGATAATCCCAGGGCAATGGAGCCCGCAGAGATTTGTAAGAAGGCAAAGCGGTACCAAAGAAATATTATCATTGCAAATACTGTGCGAGCGGCAATAAAGTATATTAAAAGAATAATGGATCAAAAAAAAGCAGTCATCATTTTCGGTTCATTCTATCTCTACTCCGAATTGAAATCAAAAAAGATTCTTGACTTCAAATAGATATTTACTATAATTAAATTATGAAAATTACCCTCGCCCAGTTAAATCCTGTGGTCGGCGATATAGATACAAATCTAAGCAAGGTAAATCAGGCAATAAGAAAGGCAAAAGATGAAAACTCAGACTTACTAATCTTTCCGGAATTATTTATATCAGGTTATCCACCCCAGGATTTGCTTGAGAGGAAATGGTTTATTAAGAAAATTGAAAGAGCGATAGAGGAGATTGTAAAACTCTCTTCATTTTATCCTGACACCGGCATCATCGTCGGTGCCCCTTTATTCTCACACAAAAATACTGGCCGAGGGCTCTACAATTCAGCAATATTGATCTATCGCGGCCTTATAAATTTCATTCACCATAAATCTCTTTTACCAACCTATGATGTCTTTGATGAGGCTAGGTATTTTGACCCGGCATCTGAAATTAAGCCGATCCCGTTCAAAGACGAAGTGCTCGGAATTTCGATCTGTGAAGATGCCTGGAATATTCCTGAATTATGGCAGAGACAATTTTACGACCATAATCCGATTGAAATCCTTGCCAGGAAAGGCGCTACAATTTTAATAAACATTTCAGCATCACCATTTACAATGGGTAAGGAAGAAATTAGATATAAAATCTTACAAAGCCATACTCAAAAATACCGTATTCCCTTTGTTTTTGTAAACCAGGTTGGTGCAAATGATGAATTAATCTTTGATGGCAGAAGTATGTTTATTGATAAAGACAGCCTTCCTGTTGAGGTATTCCCCGCATTCAGCGAATGTGTAAAAACAATTGATACAAGTGCAAAAGGAAAAATAGAAAATTATACACCGCTTGAGAATATTGAAAGTGTTTATAATGCGCTTGTGCTTGGAGTGTATGACTATTTGAGAAAATGTGGATTTAAAAAGGTTGTCATTGGACTATCAGGTGGAATTGACTCGGCGGTTGTCGCCTGTATTGCCACTGCGGCAATAGGAAAAGAAAATGTCCTGGGTGTAACAATGCCCGGACCATTTTCTTCAAAAGGCAGCCTTGAAGATTCAAAAAAGCTTGCAGAAAATTTAGGTATTAAATTTGAAATAATTTCAATAACTAATGTTTATGATTCCTATCTTGAGACACTCAAAGATACCTTTGCTAATAAGGAATTTGATATTACAGAAGAAAATATTCAGGCAAGGATAAGAGGAAATATCCTGATGGCGATTTCCAATAAATTTGGTTATCTGGTTTTAACCACCGGGAATAAGAGCGAACTTGCGGTAGGATATTGCACCCTCTATGGTGATATGAGTGGTGGGCTAGCGGTAATCTCGGATGTACCTAAGACTATGGTCTATAAATTAGCCGAATTTATCAATAGAGATAGAGAAATTATTCCCCGGGAAATAATTAGAAAAACACCATCTGCGGAATTGCGACCCAATCAAACCGACCAGGACACCCTGCCCCCCTATGAAATCCTTGACCCAATCTTGCAATTCTATATAGAAGAAGGTCTATCAAGAGATGAGATTGTAGCCAAAGGCTATGATTCAAAGGTTGTCGATTGGGTGATAAACGCAGTTAATCGTAGTGAATATAAAAGGAGACAGGCACCAATGGGCTTAAAGGTAACCTCAAAGGCATTCGGCTTAGGTAGAAAGATGCCCATTGCTGCAAGGTTTTAAATTGTGTAAGCCCAATAAAAAAGTTAAGGCGGGCATTATCGCCCGCCTCAATCGCTTAATTTTTTATAGTCCTACCGGGAATTTTACACCAGCTTGAATATAGAATGACTTATCCGTATCACTATCGCCATTGCTCATTGAGACAAGATTCAGTCCAGCTTCAAGGTAGCCGTTCATTCCACCAAATCCCATTGAACCACCTAAACCACCTTTAAGCGTAAGAATCATACCACCGCCTTCCTCAAGACTTTTAAAAAGAGAAAACCCAAATGGAACATACGGTTGGAATGTTCCAGCCATCGGTATCTTAACAAGCAGGTCAGAACCAATTCCTGTGCCCAGAGAGAATGACTTGCCACCCTCGGGAAGACTTATGTTTAATAAACCAAGACGCCAGTCAACCATCGAAATAACCGGTATAGTAGCATCACCCTTTATCGCAAGATAAGGATCCGTCCCTTCCGGTCCTGCCAGATTCTCGTAGGCGATACCGAGCCCGAGCGATAAGGCATACAAACCACTCACCGCTGAGAGTGCAATTGCTGCTGCCAATAGTTTTTTCATGAAATCCTCCTTTCGGAGCATAGTATATACATAATTGAAAGATTGTCAATATACAATGTGCAAGCAATAACGCCTTTTCACTGAAAAATCGGAGCATCGTCTATTTAAAAATCTGCTAATTATAAAAAGCCAAAAAGTATCTGTTAAAATGAAAGATGAGTCTTTATGTAATTGACGATAGATTCAATATGTTCCATAACATTGTTCCCGCTCAGCAGTTTTGATAAAAATGGTAAGTAGTCAGACTTTTCCTTATTGACTTAGAATAAATTTTGGATATAATTTTGATAATTTTATGAAACAATTCGTGGTTATAGGTCTGGGTAGATTCGGTCTCAGCATCGCCAGGGCACTCAGTGAAAGGAATTTTGAGGTTTTGGCAATTGACCGTAGCGAAGAACGAATCAAGGAAATAGAGGGAATGGTATCCCAGGCAATTGTTATGGATGCGACCGATGAGAAGGCACTAAAAGAATTGGGTATTAAGGATTTTGATACCGCAATTGTTAGTATTGGTGAGAATATTGAAGACAGTATAATGATAACCATGCTTTTAAAAGAATTGGGAGTCAAACAGGTTGTGGCAAAGGCACAGACTGAACTCCACTCAAAGATATTACAGAAAGTTGGTGCGGACCGCATAGTCTTTCCCGAAAAGGAGACAGCCGAAAAGATTGCCGAAACCTTAGTAAGTCCCAAGATCTTTGATTACATAGACCTTTCTACTGAATACGGCATCCTTGAAATCATTTCACCAAAAAAATTATGTGAAAAGACGCTGGCCGAGATAAAATTACGTGAAAAATACGGAATCAGTGTTATTGCCATCAAACGGAAGGTTCCTTTTTCAAAACCGGACGGCTCCACGGATTTTAAAGAGGAGATTATCATTGGTCCCGGAGGTTCTGACGAAATTCTCCCGGGTGATATTCTTGTCCTCTTAGGAAAATATAAGGACCTTCATAGAATAGAAAAGCTGTGAGTCCTGATTATACCGACCTTTTAGAACTGGCTGAATTTTACATCATCAGCCAGAAATACGAGGAGGCGATCAAAATATTAAAAAAAGCCCAGAAGATTAATAAACTCGACCCTAAACTTTATTACAATTTTGGTATCGCCTATGAGGCACTTAATGAAAAAGATAAGGCAATCAATTCATTCAGACAGTCTTTATCTCTGGATGCAAATTTTAAATCTGCACAGGAACATTTAGACCGGCTTGTAAAAGGCTGAAAAATACGAATGGGGGTGACTCTCCCCTCTATGTAATGAAAAAAACTACAATGAAATCCCTGTATCTAAAAAATTCAAAACTGGTTGATTTAGAAAAAAACAAAATTATCCCGGCGAGTATTCTTATTAAGAATGGTCGGTTCGTTGAAGTTTTTTCAGAAAAAATACATACACAAGATTTGCTCTGCCGATATAAAAATTTTCCTACCCTTGACTTAAATGGCAACTTTATTATTCCCGGTTTTGTTGATGCTCATACCCATCTGCTCAGTCTGGGGGTTGAAAGACAGCGGATTGATCTAAGTGGATGCGATTCCTTATCCGTTTGTCTCGAAAAATTGAGAGAAAACCAGGAAAATGACCTAATATTCGGTGTCAACTGGGATGAATCAAACTGGCGTAAGGGCACAATAGCAGAACTGAATCGTGACCTGCTTGATAAAATCTCAGATACCAAACCGGTAATTATGCGTCGCATCTGCGGCCATTTTGCAGTGGTGAATTCAAAGGCACTGGCGGCTATTCCTTCCAATTACAAGATAGTCGAGCCGTCTAAGGGATATCTTTATGAAAATGCCGCCTTATATCTGAATCAGATCTTTCCACCGACTCCGGATATGTATGAGCGGGCAATTGAAATTGCAACTGAAGAAGCCCTTTCCCGTGGAATTACAACGGTCCATGAAATTACCGATGCCACCGGTTTCAGGATTTATCAAAGGTATAAGAAAAGATTGAAATTGAGGATTTGCTTATATCTTACAAATTTTCTTGAGGAAGCATTACAGACCGGGCAACCCTTGGATCTTCAGGATGTATTTTTAAAATTTGCGGGAATAAAAATTTTTATGGACGGTTCGATCGGGGCAAGGACTGCGGCTTTAAAAAAGCCATACCAGGGAACAAAAAACAAAGGTAAATTATTGATTGCTGAGAGGGAACTTACAAAAATTTTTAAAAAGGCTGGATTAAAGAATTTACAATTAATGATTCATTCAATAGGCGACCGCTCAACTGATGTGGTTTTAAGCGTCTTCAAGAAATTGAAATTAACAGAGAATCCATTACGCCATCGCCTTGAGCATATTGAGCTTCTCCATAATTACCAGATAGAAGAAATTGCTAAATTTAAACTCATCGCCTCAATGCAACCCAATTTCCTGCGCTGGCAGGGGTCTTCCGGAATGTATGAGAAGAATCTTGGAAAAAGGTATAAGAAAATGAACTGTTTCAAGAAACTAGTTCAATCCGGTGTCAGGGTTATTTTTGGTTCAGATTGTATGCCCATCGGTCCATTGAATGGAATTAACTATGCAGTAAACTTTCCACTACGGGATGTAAAATTGACGCCAGCACAGGCATTCAGATTTTATACTACAGAGCCGCATTTCGCTACATTTGATGAAGATAGGTTGGGACTTGTAAAGCCCGGTATGCAAGCGGATCTTGTCGTTTTAAACAAAAATCCCCTGCAAAAAGAAAACCTTAAAGATTTAAAAATATTAAGCGTTTTTATCAACGGAGTAACCGTCTATAAAAAATGAAAAATTTCTTCTGGTTGTTTGCCAGAGCATTCAGTAAATTTAATGATGACCGCTGTCCCCTGCTGGCATCCGCCCTGGTTAATGCGGCAATATTTTCGATCTTTCCTTTAATTCTGGGTGTACTTTCTCTATCCCTTTTTATACTCGGCTCTTCAGAGACCATAATAGAAAGAATCCTGCCCATTTTAAAGCAAATCTTGCCTATCGGTATTGAAGATATTGTGCGGAACATCACCGCAATCAAACAGACATCTATTGTCCTTGCAATCGTGGGACTTTTGGGATTCTTATATGGCTCAGCGAGTATATTTGGTGCTATTGAATCCAGTTTGAATCTCATCTGGCGGGCAAAAAAGGACCGACCATTCTTAAAAAAAAGTTTGATTAGTATGGTCTGGGCATTTGTTGCCTGGATACTCCTTATTGCCTCTACCGGCATTACAATCTGGACAAGTGCAATTGGACTGAAAGGATTGGGACGGCTGTTGCCGCTTATTAATATTTTCATAAGCATTATCATCTTCGGGTTGGTCTACTGGTTTTTCCCAAATCGTCGGATACAATTCAAAGCAGCATACTTTGGTGCAATCTTTACCGGTTTTTTCTGGGAACTGGCAAAATTTCTATTTTCTTTATATGTAACAAAGGTGGCGAATTATACAAAGGTCTTCGGCTCCTTATCAGCGATTATCTTGGTTCTTATCTGGCTTTATTATTCAGCAAGTATCTTTCTATTTGGGGCAGAATTGAGTTATGTCTTTGCTCGGCAAAAATATTTGAAGCAGAAAAGTTCAAAAGATACTCAGAGTCAAGCCCTCCGAAAGCGCTGATGTACATCACTCTTACAAGATACGTCGTTGCCTGATTTTATTCCGTTTGCCTTGAATATAAGCTCTGATAAACCTTCTGTCGGGCAAGAACCAGCCGAACATAATCGCGAGTCTCACTGTAAGGAATAAATTCAATAAATTCATCTAAATCCCTATTGCTATTTTTATTAAGCCATTTTCTTACTTTAACCGGACCAGCATTATACGCCGCAAGCGCCAGAGGAAGCTCTCCAAAATCTTTATACATTCTCCCTAAATAATAACTTCCAAATCTAATTGAAGTCTCCGGGTCATAAAGCGAATATGATAAAACACCCAATTCCTCTGCAATTGCCTTTCCAGTTGCTGGAATTATCTGCATCAAACCCTGGGCGTTTGCCGGGGATTTCGCATTCGGGTCAAAATTACTTTCCTGCCAGATAATTGAGAGGGCTAAATAGATATCAATGTTTGATTCCTGGATGGTGAATATATACCGCATAGGATAGAGCATCTTCAAGAATTCTTCGGGGAAAATCCTGATAGATTGATTTTCCTCAAGGTTCTTTTTAAGTTCCAGGGCAAATTTTATTGCCGCCCAGTCAGCACCATACTCGTAGCAGATTTTACCTAAATAAAATAAATCAAAATATGATTTGTTTTTTATTGACTTAAGTTCCAAATATCCGTAATTAAACTCACCGATCTCAAAATATCTAATTGCTTTCTTAAGATGCAGGGAATCATCACTATCAAAACTTATAATTGAGTCACCGAACTGCTTTAACCACTTTTCCATGGGTATAGTATCCATAACTACCGGATTACCTTCCCTGATTAAAGAATAATATGAATAAGGAAAACGCAAAGAGAGATAATTCTTCAAACTGTCTATTGATTGACCGAGTATATTTTTTGTTCTCATCTGCCAATAAATAAATCCGGGGTCCTGTTGTTTAGCGAAAATATCAAGTGCCTCAGCGAACCGTCTTGAACTGAAAAGCAAGAGTCCTGCCCGTAAGTCGGTATTTTTCTCGTTTAAGCCAATGAATGTCTTAATCGCATTGTTTGTATCACCAATTTCTTCAAGTAGAAATGCCTTACGCCGCAATCCCCTATTTGCAAGCTTACTCTTTTGATAGAGCAGGACCAGTGAGTCATAAACCTCCGCCGCCTTTCGTATATTACCCTGTGCCTCGTAAATCAAACCACGATAGTAGTAGGCATCTGCACGTCTTGAACGCGAAAGATATCTAACTGCCTGTTCCCGGTTTCCCCGATCATAATACATCTTCCCCAGATAATAATAGATATCGCTATCAAATCCGGACTTTTTGAAATTTTTCATTGCATTTTCAAGGTCACCTTTCAGATAATAAACCTTACCAATCAGTTTGTACTCTAAACGAGTCTTCGGCTTGACGAGATTAATAGCGTAGCGAGCGCCCATTGAGCCTGGATTCTTCTTAATCAACTCCCAGGATTTTTTATACATCTCCTTTATATCTTTTTTTAGTTCATAACTCTTTAAGAGAAGATAATCTTTCAATTCTTCATTTCTCAGGCGACCTCTTCGTGTCTGGATTATATAGGGGTCATTTAAATTGACCAACAGTCTAAAGAGAATATTTTCGTACTCATCGGATAGATAGGTACTTATTGAGTCAATGCTCAAAAGCGTATTCAGGGCAGAGTCTAATTTATTCATTTTTTCATAAATTCTTGCGAGATATAATAATCTATAATCATTCGGTTCTTTTTGCAGGTTAAGAAATTTTAATGCCTGCTCATACCTTTCAAGATTATAGGCGGCAATTCCCTTCAAGAGTGTATCATCGGTAAATTCAAGCAATCTTTCCCAGAGGCCCTTCTTTATTAAAACCCGATTAATTTCGTAGGGATGAATTTTTATTAAATTAAAATTAAGAGAATCACTTCCCGATAGCACACTATCAAGCAAACACAGTGCCTTATTATATTCGCGCTGCTGAAGATAAATTTTTAAAATAAGACTACTTTTCAAATTCTGATATTGCATGTCCTGAATACTTTTTATCAGGTTAAATGCATAAAGCGGTGCCTCTTCATAAACCTCTATTGCCGTTTTTATTAAAGGGATATCATCTGGCTGACGCGGCGATTCCTCAACAACCTTGGGCGGACAAGAGATAATAAATAGAACAGAGAGAAAATAATAAAATTTTATTATACGCATATAACGATTCTAATCAAAATTCAAAGGTGGTCAAGATGTACTTTGAAAGTAGCTAAAATAATTTTGATTTAATTAATTTCTTAAAGGGTACCCCGCATTTTATAAAATCCTGCTTTTTAAAAAATTGACTTTATTGCGATCTGAATGTCGGTAATCAGTGAGCGATGCTTTAAATAATATAGATTGTAATAGTCTCTTTCCTGCGGAGTTAGAGGTTTCCCCTTTTCTCTTTTCTTAACCTGAACGAGTCCGGTGAGTCCCGGTTTATATGGTGGTCTCTCTTCTGTTGCATCAGCTTCTACAATCTCTGAACCCACAATACTAAGGGTTCCATTTAAAACACTAAAATATAGTGGTAAATTCTTAAGAAAATTTAATCCACCTTCAAATATAAAGATATCTCTTTGGTCACCCTTCTCTGTTTTAATCTTTTTGGCGGTTATTTTAGCACCTGCAATAAGGTTTACAAGAAACAACGGTGAAAGGATTATTATAACCAGCAGGGAAATTAATATATCAACACCCCTCTTTACAATGAAGTCAATTGGGTCGTAGGGATTAACAAAATCTAAAAGTGGGATGCTATCCAATTCATCAACCGAGGATTTGGCAATTATATATTCAAGCTCATGCGGAACAATTCGAAAACTTACCCCTGTTCCGTAGGCGTATGAAATTGTTTCAAGAATCTGTTTATTGCTGAGGCGATCGCTTGAAAAGATTATATCATCAATCTTTTGGATATTAATGACATCCTTGATGTTTTCAATTGTTGATAAAACCTCTGTCCCGTCAATTTCCTTACCCAGATTCTTTTCATCGAAATCAACAAACCCGCATATTTCATAAGGTATATCCGGCCGGGCACGGAGTTTCTTGAGAATTCTTACCCCTTCTTTGCCAGAGCCAACAATTATAGTCCGGCGCAATTTTGAAATTGGATGTTTTACAGCGAAAGGACCAATCCACCGATAAATGAGTCGCCATAAACAAAGGGCAAAGATAATCAGCAAGAGTGAAATCAATACCACAACTCTTGAGTAGGCAATCTGTTTAAAAAAATAGGTAAAGGTAGAATTCAATAAAAAACCGCTGATTGCCCCAATAATTACCGGTTTCAAATGGTAATGCTGGTGGTATGCTCCAGATAAATAGATACTCAGTAGCCATATCATTGTATAAACTGGAATGATAACTCGCGCCTTACTAAGGTCAAGAAAAGGGAGCCATATTTTTATTGCAATAAGTAAACTCAGAATAATTAAGAAGGTATCAAATAATGGAGCACCTATATTTTTAAAAATTGATACGATATATGCAAGAAAAGCTCGGAAATAAATCCCTGCTCTCAAAATTACCTTAACAAAGATTGAGTAACGGTCTTTAAAATGTTTATTTATAAAAATAAGCATTGAGGAATAAAAATTAGTAATGTAGGAGAAATCACCTTTTTTTGTACTTTCGCCCTTATAATGTATTGCCTTTGTTTTGGGCGTGTAGTATATTCTACCCCCCGCCTTCTTGATTCTGTAGCAAAGGTCAATATCTTCACCGTACATAAAGTAGTCTTCATCAAAATAACCCACCGTTCTCAGGATATCACTCCTTACCAGCATCAGTGCCCCAGAAAGAACATCAACTTCTCCTTCAAGGTCACAAGAGAGATAGGTAAGATTATATTGGCCAAAAAGACGGGTCTTGGGGAAAATTTTGCTTAAACCAGTAATTTTTGTGAACGCCACCCAGGGAGTAGGGAGACTTCTTCTGCTGGCAATTTGAAAAGAACCATCTGGATTGAGGAGTTTACAGCCTACCGCGGATGCCTCGGGATGCTCATCAAGGAATCTCTTTAAAATCACAAGCGTATCTTCTTGAATCAGAGTATCAGGATTTAAAATAAGGATATATTTACCACGGGCAATTTTTAATGCCTGATTATTTGCCCGGGCAAATCCTAAATTTTTATAATTTTCAATCAGCCGTACATTGGGAAATTTCTTTCTGACCATTGCCTGGCTTCCATCTACTGAGGCATTATCAACGACGATAACCTCAATATTAAGGTTATAACGGGCACGCTCAATTGCCATCAGGCATTGTTCCAGAAAATGTTTTACATTGAAATTAACAACGACGATTGAAATTTCGGGTTCCATTTTTGACAATTATAAGTATTAAAACGCCAATGTCAATATGCTAAACCCTTTTTCAGCACTTGAAATCTAAAGAGAATATGTTATAATAATAATAATGAGCCTCAAATGGTTGATTTCTTGGGTTATGACCTTTTCTCTTTTTAAACTTTTGACCGGGGTTGAAATTCGAGGAAAAATCCACAAGAGCAGTCCTTTATTAATTGCCAGTAATCATCTTTCTTTTCTGGATCCTCCCCTAATCGGGTACACCGCATTTCGTGAGGTCTATTTTCTCGCCAAACCCGGACTCTTTGCAATCTCCAGGTTCTTCACCTGGCTTATTACCAGTTATAATGCTATATCATTGGGAACGGATGGAATTAAACAGGCGATAAGATTATTAAAAGAAGGAAAAGTTGTGGTAATCTTTCCGGAAGGGACGCGCTCCAGACAGGGTCATTTACTTCCTTTTAATATCGGAATAGGCTACTTGTCAATTAATTATAATGTTCCAGTCGTTCCCGTGCGAATAATAAATTCAAATAAAAATTTCTTCAGCCTGATGTTGCGGATTAATAAATTAAAAATAATCTATGGCAAACCCATATCACCTTCAGGATACGAAAAAAACCGAACGGGTTATGAGAAATTTACCGAAATAATAAGAAATGCAGTGGAACAATTGAAATGAAGATTTATTGTGCCCAACATGCGGGATTCTGTTTTGGTGTAAAGAGGGCTATAAAAATGGCACTTGACGCTGTAGCAAAAGAAAAAAAGGTCTATTCTTTGGGACCGCTGATTCATAACCGTGGTGTCGTAGAAGACCTCAATAAAAAAGGAATTTTTTCCATTAAGGCTATTAATGAAATTGAAGGAAAAGATAGCTGTCTAATCATTCGTTCCCATGGCATTCATCCGGGAATACTTAAAGATTTAAAAAACCGTGGTTTCAAGATAATTGATGCAACCTGTCCTAAGGTTCGACGGGCGCAGCGTTATGTAGAAAAATTAGCAAGGGAAGGTTATTATGTAATAATTATCGGCGAAAAAGACCACCCAGAAATAAAGGGACTTCTGGGTTATGCAGATGGTAAGGCTGAGATTTATAATGAAGGTATGGAAATAAAGTCTAAAAAGGTTGGAATCGTTCCCCAGACAACGCTGGATATAGAACATTTTAATGAGGCAATCAACAAGATAGTACCCAGGGTGGTGGAGACGAAGATTTATAATACCATCTGTAATGAAACAACCCTCCGAATCAAAGAAGCACTGGAAATTGCCCAGAAAGTTGATTTAATAATTGTTGTCGGTGGCAAAAATAGCGCCAATACTACGCGACTTTATCAAATATGCTGCCGTTTTAAACCCGCCTATCACATTGAATCGGTAAAGGAACTTTCTCCAGATATGTTTAGAAATATTAAAAGTGTTGGGCTGGCCGCGGGTGCCTCAACGCCGAAAGAGCAGATAAGAGCGATTGTTGATTGGTTAAAGAAGAGGGTATGATATTAAAGATGAATTATTCTTCAAAAATCTCTGTTTTGCAGGGACCGCAAACCCAGCCTTAGCGGAAGCACAATTGCCAACAAATTTATAACGCAAAAACCAAAAAGACTCAAAATAATCAGACAGGAATTAATTTGTTGACCGAAGTGTTTGCTTGATAGATAATTATGAGCCGGTGTAGCAAGGATGATAATTATAACTCCCACATAGGCAATACTCAAAAGGGCAGCTATGATGCCCCCTGTGCCTGCTGCAATCTTTGATGGATTATCCTCGTTGAATTGTGGATAGATACAACCCATACCCAGATTGATAGATATCAGGGATGCAGCGACAAAGATAGCAATTACCGGCAGTAGAAGATAAATTGTCCTTTCAATTCTAATAAAACTATTCCCGGAAAGAATCAGGCTTTCCATTATTAAAATACCCAGTAGCAGGTTGAATAAATATTTGATTTTTAATATTCGCTTAAAAGAGAAAGGCGCAGAGGCAAGCACCCAGATTCCCTCGCGCTCCAGACTGATTGCGGGGAAAATAAATCGGACACTAAGGGTGGCTAAAATAAAACTAATATAGGCAAAATTGGCAAATGAAACCACTGTTCGCCAGATAGGGAAAGTAAAGAATAGTGGAGTTCTTCTTAATGAGAAGATATATATTACCAGCAAAATTACAAAAATAGCCAGTTGAACCCACTGGGTTGGATTCCTTAAGAAAAGTAATAAATCCTTCTTCAAAAATGCCTTATCTTTATCATTCTGGTATTCCGAAAGCATTGATTTGGTTCTTTCTTTTTTAACACTGCGCTCCCCCGCCATTATGAATGAATTGAGATAAAACATTCGTGCAACAATGAAGGCAAGGACAACGAATGATATAGAAGTCAGAAAAAGTAGCACAAGATAGAAAATTCCATCAGGTTGAAAATGGCAAAAATATTTCAGAATATTGCTCAGCCAGGTTGAAGGAACATATAGTCCACCTACGGTGGTCAGGTTGGCGGCAAATTCTAAAAGTTTTTGTTCATTTTCCGTTTCAAATACCTTTAATAATTCGGGATTATTTACCTTGACATAGAGAAATGTTAGACCTGTTATAAAAACGAAGGCAATCAATATCACAGTTCTGGGTCTTAATTGTGGAAAAGCAACAATAATTAAAAAAATTATGATCGAGGCAGCGGAAGCTGGAATTACCAAGTAGATGAAGATACTGAATAATGAAACCGGATAATATAAAACCGAAGCCTTACTACAGATACCATAGGCAATGATTAAAGGAAGAATAACAACGAGCGTTGCCCAGGATGAATAAATAGAATTCTCAAACAGTTTTGAAAGATAGATAGTTGTTGGTTTTATGGGCAGGGTAAAGAGAAAATTTAACTCTTGATTGTTATAAAAAGTTGAGAATGAAGTGATTATATTACTGAATAGAAGCATTATAAAGAAGATGAAAAACGCCATCTCAATTGTCCGGTCCATCAAACCAATACCAATTATTTCAAGCGAGGACAAATAAGAAAAGATTCTATAAAATATATAATAACTACCACATAGAAAACAGGATATTACAAATATAAAAGACAGGATTCTAATAAAATTGATTGCCCTGAGAGTATTCAATGCTGATTTAATGCGAATTGCCAAAAGTAAAGATAATTTTTTCAAGGCGTTTGGGAAAGTTTTAGATATATTTCCTCAATATCTTTCTCTCCGGCAATTCTGGAAAGTTCGTCAACCGTGCCGACAAATTTCAGTTCACCAAAATTGATTATTCCAATGCGGGTGGCAATCTCAAAGGCAAAGGAGAGTGTATGGGTGGAAACAAGGAGTGTCTTTCCTTCATTCATCAATTGAATAAATGTTTCACGCACAGTCCTGCTGACCTTCGGGTCAAGACCAACGAGGGGTTCGTCAATCAGTATTACCTCCGGGTTATGTAAGAGTAGTTGGCACATTATTACCTTCTGCTTCATCCCGTGTGAGTATGTCTCGCTGGGCTGGTCAATCCAATCACCGATTTCAAACCTTTCAAGCAAAGCGGGCAATTTTTTTTCATAATCTTCTCTCTTCACACCAAAAATACTTGCAACAAAATTTATGAATTCCCTGCCCGTCAATTTATTATAGATAAATGGTTCGTCTGGAACAAAACCAAGCATACTTTTTGCCCGCTCCGGTTCTTTTTTTAAATCTATGTTTTTTATATATATTTCACCCGCGGTTGGTTTGAGAAGTCCGGCAATGAGTTTCAAGGTGGTTGTCTTTCCTGCCCCGTTCGGTCCCAAAAGAACGAAGATCTCACCCGATTTTAAATTCAGATTTAAGTTTCTTACTGCCCAGACATTGTTAAAACGCTTGGAGAGATTTTGAAGTACTAAAGAATCCATACTACAATAGTTATAAGAATTTTTATTATCTGTATTCCAACACTTCAATTCTCAATTTTCCAACAACCTTCATTACCTCTGCCCAATCGGATATTTCGCCTTCTTTTAATTTTAGATGACGAACATCGGCTGGGAATTGATTAAAGGTTGGGTCAACCGGAACCCATTTACCAAGCCACACACCACACCAGGCATGATAGAAATAGGCATCACCATAAAGATTTACCAATCCCACATAGATCTTTGCTGGAATTCCAATCGCCCGGGCAAATGCAACAAATAGTATTGCGTGTTCATTACAGTCTCCTTCTTTTGTTTTCAAAACATCAAGTGCGGAAGGTAGAGAGGGAGTGGGATTTTTTTTAATCATTCTGTATACTCCACTAACCAGTTTTCGCACCGCCTCAACTGCATTCGTCTCATTCCCCACAATCTTTTCGGCCTCAGCAATAATCTCATGATGGTCCGATTGAATATATACAGATGGCTTTAAAAACTCCTCTGGTTCTTTTAAAGGAATGGTAAGGGTCTTAAATTCATTTAAATCAGGCAGATGAGATTCAATGATTAATGGTGTTTCGGAGAGGAGTCTTTGATATTCATCATTGAGATCTAGATTTTCAATTGTAATATCGTTTAATTCAAGTTTTATATAGGAAATCTCCTGACCGGATGGCAATGGTCTCTTTAGTTTAACTGAAAAGAAGTTTAATAAATCAAACGCCTCTTCGGGCTTGATTTCAGCAAGTGCCTCCTCCTTGGTCATCGGTATCATATCTAACTGAAGATTGGGTGTGGATTCTTTTAAGACTTTATAATTATCATCAAGCCAGAGGTAAGAGACCATACCTAAAAAATTGAGCTCTACCTTTGTGCCTACCATTTCCCGGTCCAAAACTGTAATTCTTTCGGCTGGTAGGACCTTTATCCGTGCCCGAGACTGAGACTGGGTGGTAGGATCAAAATAGGGAATTGTAATCTCGTCTCCAGGCTTCAACCCCTTCTTTTTTATAACCTGTTCTATGGCATCAGGGAAATAGGGTTTTTCCTCAAGAACTTTTTTTTGCGTCTGTTTCATTCCTCTGGAGTATGTCGTCAGGATTAATTGATTACCATCAATTTCCCCATCAACCCTTGTTGGATGCCCCGCAGTCGTGATTTCAATAGAGAAATTTTTCAGGGTGTAATCGGTATCAGTATGGGCATAGAAATGGGTGGTAAGCTCGGTAACCTCCTGCATCATAAATATCTTCATCTGCGTCTTATTTTCTACCTCCAGACCCACATCAAATTTCGCCACTTTAGTAAATGAATAGCCAACCCTCTGCCCTTTGATGAATATTCCCGCCCATTCCTCAGTGATTTCTTGAGGATTTTTGTCTAAAGATTTGATATCTGCGGGTTTATTTTTCTGAGGAATTTTTGAAATTAAATAAACAGTAGTTAGAAATAAAAAGGCTACAATCAAAACGCTCAAAGTCTTTTTCATTCCATTGCTCCTTGACTGATTATATCTAAATGAATAGCCAAAGTCAATACGTTTTCTTTCAATTCCAGACCTTGACTTTAACACCATTATTACTATACTTGAATTAATGGCATCAGGCAATCCCTGTCTGGTTCTTGTTGACGAACGCATTTTACTCAAAAATTTTGCCCTTGAAAAAAAAGAACATATCATTGGCAGAGCAAATGATTGTGATTTTATCATTGATGGCAAAGAAGTCTCCCGAAAACATGCCCGAATCTATTATGAAGATGGAAAATTTAAGATTGAAGATTTAAAGAGCACGAATGGAACATTCGTCAACGGCAAGCAGATCACCAAAGCCGAATTAAAGCACGGTGATGAAATAAATATTGGCAATTTTACGATTATCTTTGATGACGGCAGGGGTATTGAAGGGATATATGATGAAACACAATCTGCATACGCCGGTAATGAAACCCAGAAACTCGTCGCTGAATATAAATCCATTGCAGAAAAAATTCGGGAAAGGGATATTGCCCTGAGTCTGAAACAATACCATGAGAAAGTTCTTAAGAGCAGAAAAAAACTGTCCGAGCAGGCAAATCGCGACCGATTGACCGAACTTTATAATCGCCGCTATTTTGACCGAGTCTTTGAACAGCAATTCAATAACGCACACCAGAATAAATATCCTCTGACTATATTTTTTATTGATATTGACCATTTTAAAAAAATTAATGATACATACGGCCATGATAAAGGAGATGAAGTGTTAAGGGGAGTAGCACATATAATTCAGGCACTATGTAGAAAGGATGATATCGTCGCCCGTTATGGGGGTGAAGAATTTGTTGTTTTGTTTCCCAAAATGGACAGCACGAGTGCAACCCAGATTGCCGAATCAATGCGTAAGATTGTGGAAGAAAAATCGGCTGAGATAATCGGGATAAAAATCACCGTTAGTATTGGCGTTGCTACGGATTTTTTGCGATTTACAAGTTTTCACGACTTTATTAAATCTGCTGATACTGCCCTTTATAAGGCAAAATCAATGGGTCGTAATCGGGTTGTGGTAGCAAATGAATAAAGAACAAACAATTGGAAACTACAAAATCCTGAAATCAATCGGCAAGGGTGGTATGGCACAGGTCTATACTGCAATACAGGGTTCACTGGACCGTATCGTGGTCATAAAACAGATGAAGAGAAACCTTGATGGTGAAACACAAACACGATTCAAACGCGAGGCAAGGATATGTGCCAATCTAAATCATAAAAATATCGTTGAGATATATGATTATTTCCGTGATGGTGGGGAACATTATTTAGTGATGGAATATATTGAAGGTTTGAGTCTTGCTGATATAATTGAGAAAGAAGCCCCCTTGCATCCGGTGCTTGCTGCATCCATTGCCCGCGAGGTATGTCAGGCACTGGTCTGTGCCCATAAGAATGGTATCATCCATCGCGATATCAAACCGAAAAATATTTTAATCTCAAAGAATGGTGTGGTAAAATTAACGGATTTTGGTGTAGCACGGGATATTGATGCCCCGGAATTGACCACAACTGGTGCAATCATCGGTACACCATTTTATATGTCACCAGAGCAGGCTGGTGGCGGAAAAGTTTCTTTTCAATCAGATATATTCTCTTTAGGCGTTGTATTATATGAGATGGTAACAGGTAAGAAACCTTTTGTTGCAGAAGAAAGCCATGGGATAATTGCCAAGATTTGCCGTGGAAAATATAAATCTCCTTTCTGGATTGACCCGCATCACAGCTGGCGATTGAGTAGAATTATCAATAAAGCAATGAAACGAAATCCCAAGGCTCGTTATAAATCCGCTGAAGATATGCTCAAGGCATTGAATAATTTTTTAGGCTGGAAAAATCAGGCAATGGTTGAAGAGAATATCAGAAATTTACTTTTGCGGATTGAGCAGACAAAAGAAGCAACAACGATTGTAAAAGGAAAGGAAAAGAAAAAGAAGAAAAAACTGAAAAAGAGCAGCACCGGACTACACTTTTT
>JBDRWA010000021.1:0-20375 GCA_039802145.1 Caldifarciminota bacterium
ATGGATAAAAAAGTTCTCACCGATTGCTCTTTAAGGGCAATATCGGATGCTAACTGTCTTAGCCACAACCACACTACATTTCACTTTAATCATTACTGGTATTGGCACTTCCGGGCCCAATAAGGGTCAATAAATCCTTTTTGGTCCCGGAAGTGCAACCACTTTTTACCTCATACAAAATCCATAAACTTTAAAAAATAAAAAAAGCAAATCTTTAGATTTATTTGAATGAAAGGAGGTTTAATTGAAGAGATTGAATATTGTCATTCCCAAAGGCAGTATCTTTGAGAATGTGATCAGGCTTTTTAATGATGCCGGGATTTATATCAATATTAGCGAGAGGGTATATAGACCATTTGTTAATGACCCTGAACTTCAAATAAAGATACTGAGACCGCAGAATATACCGGATTTGATTGAGATTGGTTCACATGACGCAGGGTTCACGGGAAAAGATTGGGTTATAGAATCTAATGCGGATGTGATTGAGATCATGGATTTGAAATTGGACCCGGTAAAGATTGTTTCAGCGATCCCTGAAGATGCAGATATTTCCGCCCTACGTAAAAAAAGAATAATTGTTGCTTCAGAATATGAAAGATTGACCAGAAATTTTCTAAAGAAAGAAGGATTCAGATATAAATTCCTGCGCACCTATGGAGCGACAGAGGTCTTTCCACCAGAAGATGCTGATATGATCATTGATAATACCGCGACCGGCAATACCTTGAAGGAACATAAATTAAAAATATTTAAGGTTATTATGGCATCAACCACAAGGTTTATAGCAAGTAAAAGAGCGCTTAAAAATTCCTGGAAAAGGAATAAGATTGAAGAACTGAAGATGCTATTCCAGGCTGTGCTGGATGCAAGGGAAAGGGTTATGCTTGAAATGAATGTACCTAAGGAGAAATTTGAAAAGATAGTAAAGATTCTACCCTGTATGCGTTCACCAACCGTTGCACCATTGTATGGAGAAAAAGGATTTGCTGTCAAGGTTGCGGTAAAAAAGAGCGAGGTTGTAAAATTAATACCCCAATTAAAAAGGCTTGGTGCGACTGATATCCTTGAATATGAATTCAGAAAGGTTGTGGTATGATAAATATCAAAGATTCAATCATTAAATTACCGGCATACGAAGTTCCCCAAAAGGCAAGGATAAAATTGAACCAGAATGAATCTCCATACGACATACCGAGTGAGGACAAAAAAGAAATTTTAAGAAGATTGAAAAAAACGAATTGGAATCGATATCCTCAGAGTGAGCCTAAGAAATTGAAGAGTGCACTTGCTGATTATACAGGCCATCCACCCAATGGAATTTTAGTTGGCAATGGCTCAAATGAGTTGATACTTGCGATAATGCTTGCAACCTGTGATAAAGGTGATGAGATAACACTTATTACACCGGGTTTTGCAATTTATCCATATATTGGAAAGATATTGAATCTAAAGATAAACGAGATTCCACTAAAAGATGACTTTTCATTTGATGTGGAGAGATTGGTAAGAAGTTCTAATAAGTCAAAACTTATTATGTTTGCCTCACCCAATAACCCGACTGGTACTGCGATTGAAATTGCTGATATTGAAAAGATTGTTAGGCAAAACGACTGCTTTGTTGTTGTGGATGAGGCATATTATGAGTTTCACAATAGAACCTGTCTGAAACTCCTTAATAAATTCAAAAACCTATTGATTTTGCGGACATTCTCAAAGGCATTTGGTCTCGCAGGAATAAGACTTGGTTATTTGCTTGGGAATTATAAGATTGTAAAAGAGATTTCAAAGGCGAAACTCCCGTTTTCGGTTGGTATCAGTCAACAGATTATTGCCGAGTATTTGCTGGGAAAAAAGGAATTCGTTATGGATACGGTAAGAAAAATAATCTATGAAAGGGAAAATATGTTCAAGGCATTGAATAAGATTCCTGGAATCTCTTCTGTCCCATCTTGTGCAAACTTTATCTTATTTGGATTCAAAGAACATTCAGCAAACATGGTGTTTGAAGAATTTTACAAAAAGGGAATCCTGGTAAGGAAATTTAATCATCAAAAATTAAAAAATATGCTCAGGGTTACAATCGGCACGCCTGAAGAAAATAGAACTTTCTTAGAAAATCTTATCCAGGTAATAAGAGGAGGTAATAATGCGTAAATCAATAGTTGAGCGAAAAACAAAGGAGACCGATATTGTGATTAAATTGAAAATTGAAGGCATCGGAAAAAGCACTATTGAGTCTCCTATAGGCTTTCTCAATCATATGCTTGAGACATTAGCCAAACACAGTAGATTTGATATTGTAGCAAGGATAAAGGGAGATATTGAGGTTGACCAGCACCACATTTTTGAGGATGTTGGCCTCTGTTTAGGTCTTGCATTAAACAAGGCAATAGGTGATAAAAAGGGTATGAATCGTGCAGGATTTTTTATCCATCCAATGGACGAGGCACTGGCAATGGTGGCAATAGATATATCGGGAAGGACTTTCTTAAAATTCTCAGGAAATTTCAAAAATCAAAAAGTCGGCGATTTACAGACAGATTCAATTGAAGATTTTTTTGCCGGATTTACAAATGGTTGTCCCTGTTCATTACACATCAAATTGATTTCAGGCAGGTCTGATCACCATAAAATTGAAGCAATATTCAAGGCATTTGCAAGGGCACTGAATCAGGCATGTTTGATTGATAAAAAAGTAAAAGATGTTCCAAGCACAAAGGGTGTATTATGATTGGAATAATAGATTATGGTGCAGGCAATATTCATTCTGTTAAGAACGCACTTGATTTCCTTAAATTCAAAAGTTGCATAATAAAAAAAATAAAGGATATGAGATCTGTGGATAGAATTATCCTCCCTGGAGTTGGTGCCTTTGGTTTTGCGGTGGAAAGACTTCAGCAGACAGGATTATTTGAAAGTATCATTGAATGGCTTAAAGACAATAGACCATTTCTGGGAATCTGTCTTGGTATGCAGTTATTATTTGAATCAAGCGAAGAATCAAAAAAGATTGAGGGATTCGGAATATTTAAGGGTTATGTGAAGCGATTTAATATAAATAAGGTTCCTCAGATTGGATGGAATAATATTGATATTCTTAAAAAATCACCACTCCTTGGTTTCAGAGAAAACCCATTTTTCTACTTCCTCCATAGTTACTATGTGAATACAACAGAGAAGGACTTGATAATTGGCGTTACTGAATATGGAGTAAAATATCCTTCAATCATAAACAGAAATAATATCTACGGTGTCCAGTTTCATCCTGAAAAGAGTGGAAAGAATGGTCTTAGAATATTAAAAAACTGGGTGGAGAGATGCTGACAGTAAGAATCATTCCTTGCCTTGATGTTGATAAGGGTCGGGTCGTGAAAGGCGTAAGATTTAAAAATTTAAAGACGGCTGGAGACCCGGTAAAGTTTGCTAAATACTACAATGAACAGGGTGCCGATGAACTTATATTCCTTGATGTAACGGCATCAGTGGAGAAAAGAAAGACTATGATAGATATTGTAAAAAAGGTTGCCAAGAATGTTTTTATACCATTTTGTGTTGGCGGTGGAATCAGAAATATAAAAGATATACGCGATCTATTAAACGCAGGCGCAGACAAGGTTGCAATATGCACTGCCGGAATACAAAATCCGGATTTGATAAAAAAAGGCGCTGTTTTATTCGGTTCTCAGTGTATTGTTGTTTCAATTGATGCCAAGAGGGTAAAGAATGGATGGCATTGTTATACACACGGTGGAAGAATTGATTCAGGGATTGATGTAATTAAATGGGCAAAGGAATGCGAGAGACTTGGGGCGGGCGAGATTCTGCTAAATTCAATTGACCGTGATGGGACAGAGATGGGTTATGATATTGAATTGACGAAAGCAGTAAGTTCCACCGTGAAAATTCCGGTTATAGCCTCGGGAGGTGCAGGAAATTTAGAACAGATCTATGAGGTTATAAATTATGGGAAGGCAGATGCGGTGCTTTTCGCATCAATACTACACTTTAAAAAGTTATCCATTAAAAGCATAAAAAAATTTCTTTTACAAAAAGGGGTGAATGTAAGATGGTAATAGGGTCTATAGATTTAATGGACGGAAAGGTAGTCCAATTAAGACAGGGCAGGGAGAAAATTCTTGAGTTTGATGATGTCCTGATCATTGCAAAGGAATTCAATAAATATAATGAAGTGGCAGTAATTGATCTTGATTCAGCAATGGGAAGAGGCAATAATTTTAAAATCATTAAAGAATTATTAAAAGTGGCTGACTGTCGTGTCGGGGGTGGTGTAAGAACGATTGAAAAGGCTAAGGAATTGGTTTCTTCAGGTGCAAATAAGATTATCATTGGCTCAAAGGCATTTGAAAAAAGAGAAATCAACCATAAATTTCTTTCTATTCTGAAAGATGAAATAGGAAAGGAAAGAATCATCATTGCACTCGATACATTCAACGAAAAAATTGTTGTAGAAGGCTGGACAGAGAAAACAGAAATTGCCCTCTTTGATGTAATAAAGGAATTTGAGCCATATACGAATGAGTTTCTTTTTACATTTGTGGAAAGCGAAGGAATGATGCGAGGGATTGATGTTGAAAAGGCAAAGAGAATACGCGAAAAGACCGATAAAAAGATAGTGGTAGCGGGTGGGGTATCTTCATTGAGTGAAATAAAAATCCTTGCGGAAATGAATATTGATGTCCAGTTAGGAATGGCATTGTATACAAAGAAAATTTCACTTGCTGATGCATTTATAGAATCACTGAACTGGAAAAGTGAATTGATTCCAACAATCACACAGGACCTATCCGGCATTGTATTAATGCTTGCATATTCAAATAAGGAATCATTGAGAATGACATTTGAGACAGATAAAATGTGGTATTTTTCAAGGAGCAGACAGGAGCTGTGGTTCAAAGGCAGGACTTCGGGCAACACACAAAATTTAATTAAATTAAGACCTGATTGTGATCGCGATGCAATCCTGGCCGTTGTAAAACAGAATGGCAATGCCTGCCATACAGGGAATTTTTCCTGTTTTAATATCAGGAGGTAATTATGCATATTACCGAGGCAATAAAAAAATTGGTTGATAATCAGTCATTAGGCTATGATGAGGCATATTTGGTTTGTCTTGAGATAATGGAAGGTAATGCTACGCCTGCGCAGATCGGCTCATTTTTAACTGCCTTGCGCATGAAAGGAGAGTCAGTTGAAGAAATCACTGGATTTTGCAAAGCAATGAGGGAAAAGATGATAAAAATAGACTGCGGTATAGAAAATCTTGTAGATACCTGTGGAACCGGTGGCGATGGTCTGCGGACATTTAATGTCTCAACCGCATCTGCATTTATAATTGCAGGTGCTGGCGGGAGTGTTGCCAAACATGGTAATAAATCGGTTTCAAGTATTTGTGGTAGTGCTGATTTAGTGTCAGGGCTGGGAATAAAATTTGATTTATCACCAGAAATGATAAAAAAATGCATTGAAGATATTGGCATTGGTTTTCTTTTTGCCCCGCTATTTCATCCAGCAATGAAGTTTGCAATCGCACCGAGAAAAGAGATTGGCATTAGAACAGTCTTCAATCTTCTTGGGCCTCTCTGTAACCCGGCAAATGTCCGCCGACAGATTATTGGTGTATGTCAAAAAGAGTTTATGGAAAAAATTGCCACCTCATTAAAGAATCTAAATATGAAACATTGCCTGGTTGTCTGTGGTGCAGATGGCATGGATGAGATAACGACTACAACTAAAACCTTTGTAAAAGAGATTAAAAATGGAAAGATAATTGATTATGAAATCAATCCAGAGGATTTCAACTTCAGGAACTGTAAAATTGAAGAAATACAGGTAAAGAATAGTGATGAAAGTATGAAATCGTTCCTTGATGTGTTGAATGGTGTATCCGGACCAAAGACCGATATTGCAATATTGAATGCAGGTGCAGGAATATATGTATCTGGAATGGCAGCTTCGTTAAAAGAAGGTATGGAACTTGCACGGGAATCCGTGTTTTCGGGCTCAGCAATGAATAAATTCAAAAAATTAAAGGAGTACATTGATGAATCTATTAGATGAGATAGTTCAAAATAAAAGAAAAGAAATAGAAGAAAAAAGGAGGCTGAATTCAATTGATAAATTGATTAGAAATGCAACATTAGAGCACAGGGATTTTAAAACAGCAATCAAAAAAGGGCATGTTGCCCTTATTGCTGAAATTAAACGGATTTCACCATCAGCCGGTATGATTTTAGAAAATTTCAACCCATCAAGTATAGCCAGAATCTATGAATCCGCTAAAGTGGATGCATTATCATTTGTCAGTGATAAAAAGTATTTTGGTGGTAATGTTGAGATAATAAAAGAGATAAAAAAGGCAAGTAGCTTACCGATTCTAAGAAAAGATTTCATCATTGATGAATATCAGATTTACGAGGCATATCACTACGGTGCCGATGCGCTATTATTGATAGCAAGGATACTGCCAATTACAAAATTAAAGAGGTTTGTAAAAATTGCAAAGAGTTTTGGTCTTGAAACCGTTCTGGAATGTCATACAAAAAGAGATATTGATAAAGCACTCGAGACCGATACTGAGATAATTGGTATAAATAATCGTGACCTTGATACCTTTACAATAGATTTAAATAGATCATTGAGATTGAAATCACTCATTCCCGATGATTATATCACAATTAGCGAAAGTGGCATTAATACTGTTGCGGATGTCAGAACATTAAGAGATGCAGGTTTTGATGCAATCCTTGTAGGTACATCATTACTTAAGGCAAAAGACATAAGCAAAAAAATAAATGAGTTGAAAGGGGCAGGTGGATGATGAAAAAGATTACATGTCTAAGAAACAAAGTGAAAAAAATTGACTGTAAAATCATAAAATTGGTACAGAGGCGATTTGATATAACAAGGAACATAGGAAAGGAAAAGAAAAAATTAGGGATTCCATTACAGGACTGGAGCGTGGAGAGGGATGTGATTGACAATGCATTGGATATGGCAAAAAGGGTTGGGTTGAATTACGACTTAGTAAAGACATTGATTACAAAGATTATTGAACAATCCAGGCTCCAGCAGGAGAAACTCCATTATTCTACATATTCTGGGAACAGGGAGGATATATTAATTGTTGGTGGACTGGGCGCAATGGGTCACTGGTTTGCAAACTTCTTTCAGAATCAGGGGCATTCTGTTTCTATATGTGATATACAACCCAAGGGCATCAATGGATTTAAATATTACAGAAATCTGAAATATGCACTAAAAGGAAAGACCTTTCTTCTCATATCCACGCCTTTAAGCACTGTTCCAAGAATAATCAATATGGCAACGAATTTTGGATATAAAGGTGTTGTGTGTGATATTGCAAGTATAAAGGGCCATATTGTATCATCAATTAAAAGGGCAGTAAGTAATGGAGTTAAGATCACAAGTATTCACCCAATGTTCGGCCCATCCTGTCAAACCCTAACTGACAAGGTAATCTGTCTCTGTGACTGCGGCTTGCCTTCTGCAAACCAGATGGTGCTCAATTTTTTCAAAAATACCGCTGTGAAGATTGTAAATCTTTCTTTTGAGGAACACGACCGGATTATATGTTATGTTCTCGGGCTTTCACACCTTATAAACATCCTCTTTATCAGTACACTCATTAATAGTGGCTATGATTATGCGGATTTAAAGAGTATTGCAAGTACTACATTCAATTCTCAATTAACTACAACATTCAGTGTCATCCACGAGAATCCAGAACTTTACTATGAGATACAGGCACTCAATCCATATAACAACAAACTCTTCAAGAATTTAAAAATGAATTTAGATGAATTGATAGAAATGATTGAAGGTGGAAAAAGAGATATTTTTAAAGAAGTATTCAATAAAGGGAGGCAATGGTTAGATGGGCACTAAGATCAAAATCTGTGGAATAACAAATGTAAAAGATGCTATGATCTCTGCTGAGTATGGTGCCGATGCCATAGGATTTATCTTTGCAAGTTCAATGAGAATGATCAGCCCTGAGAAGGCAAAGGAAATCATCAAGAAGATTCCAAGAACCGTAAAAACGGTTGGTGTATTTAAAGATGCACCCGTAAAGGATGTTAATGAAATAGTCAAGTTTACCGGAATTGATGGTGTCCAGCTTCATGGCTCTGAATCTCCCGAATATTGCCGGCTCATAAGGAATGCATTTGTAATAAAAAGATTAAAGATAGATAATGATACAAATTATGAAAATATTGAGGCAGAAATAAAAAAGTATAATGTCTCTGCATACCTATTTGACCCGGGCGAAGGCAGTGGAAAGGTATTTGAATGGAACCTATTAAAGGGTGTCAAGGGACCAATAATAGTGGCTGGAGGCCTTAATGCAGATAATGTAAAAGATGTAATAAGATTATTAAGTCCTTACGGTGTTGATATCTGCTCTGGTGTTGAGAAGGAAATAGGAAAGAAAGACCCATTGAAGATAAAGAGATTCATTCAGGAGGTAAGGAGATGTTCATCACCGGTGTAATCGGCTTTCCACTAAAATTGACCTATTCTCCACTACTTCATAACACTGCTTTCAAAAAATTACGCATACCAGGCGTTTACTATCCTTTATGTGTTCCACCAGAGAATTTCAAGGAAATCATCTTTAAATTGAAGGAACTGGGATTCAGTGGTGTGAATATCACAAATCCCTACAAGATCGAGATTCTGAAATACCTTGATGGAGTGAATCCTACTGTAATGGACATCGGTGCGGTCAATACTGTATTCATTGAGAATAACAAAATGGTTGGTGAAAATACTGATACCTATGGTTTCAGGGAATCCTTGAAGGCGTATGATATTGATTTAAAAAATAAGATTGTTTTGATTATCGGTGCCGGTGGTGTTGCCCGGGCAATATTGTATGTTTTATGTAAGGAAAGAACACAGAGAATATTTATCACTAATCGGACAATATCAAAGGCTTATCCGCTGATAGAAAACTATGATATTGAAGGCATAGAACTAAAACGGGTCCCCCGAATTCTTAAAGATGTAGATTTTGTAATCAATGCCACATCAATAGATATACATAAAAGAATCATACCATTTTTGAAAAATGGGAGCATTTATTATGATACAAATTATCGTTTTAAAATATCAGAGCGAAAAGGGATAAAAGTAATAAATGGAATAGAAATGCTGGTGCTACAAGGTGCATATTCGTTTAGCCTGTGGACTAAACAAGCACCACCAGTTAGTATAATGAGGGATGCATTAAAGGAGGTTTTATGATCAGAGTACTCTCTGCCGGTGAATCACATGGTCAAGGTATATCGGTAATAATTGATGGTCTACCTGCGGGTTTAATAATTTCTATAGATTCTGTTAATAAGGAGCTTGCCAGACGTCGCTCAGGTCTTGGAAGAAGTGAAAGAATGAAGAATGAAAAGGATGATTTTGAAATTCTTTCTGGTATCCGAAACGGGAAGACAATCGGTTCACCGGTAACCATGTTTGTGAAAAATGAGGATTATAGAAAGGAAGAATTTATGATTAAGAAAGATAAAGTTTGTATACCGCGGCCTGGGCATGCCGACCTTGCGGGTTCATTAAAATTCGGATTTTCTGATATTCAGAATGTTGCAGAACGGGCATCAGCAAGGGAGACAGTAGCACGGGTTTGTGCTGGCGCAGTGTTTAAAACCTTCCTTAAAGAATTTAACATTAGAGTTAGTTCAAAGGTCATTGCAATTGGTATAGCAAGGGATAAAAATCAGATGAAAAAATTGATTGAGGGGGTGCGTAGAAACGGTGATAGTCTGGGTGGGATTGTTGAAGTTTATGCAGATAATGTCTTTCCTGGATTGGGAAGTTATACCCAATTTGATAAAAGACTTGATGCAAGGATTGGTTTGGCAATGTTCTCTATTCCTTCGGTAAAGGGCGTAGAGATTGGTGAAGCAATAAAAGGTTCTACGATGTTTGGTTCAGAATTTCATGATGAAATATACTACAATCCACAAAAAGGGATATATAGAAAGACAAATAATGCGGGTGGGATTGAGGGTGGCGTAAGCAATGGAGAAAGGATAGTTATAAGGCTATATGTCAAGCCAATTCCGACCTTGCAGAATCCGTTGAAATCAATAGATTTGACAACAAAGAAAACAACAAGGGCACCAAATCCGAGGGCAGATGTCTGTGTTGTTGAATCTATAGGTGTAATAGCAGAATCAATGCTTGCTTATGTCCTTGCTGATGCGATCTGTGAAAAATTCGGCAGTGACACACTAAAAGATATAAAAAATGGTTATAGATTATATTTAAAAAGGATTAAAAATGTCTGATAATATTATTTTGATTGGATTTATGGGTACGGGCAAGGATACGATAGGTAGATTACTTGCTGAGAAATTAAACCGACCATTCCTATCAACAGACAGAATGATTGAACTTGCGGAAAATAAGACGATAAAAGAAATCTTTACCGAGAAAGGAGAGGATTATTTCAGAAAGAGAGAGCGATGGGTTTTGGAAATGATTAGGGGTATAAAGAATACAGCAATCGCCACAGGTGGTGGTATGGTAATTGACCCCAGGAACAGACTGAAATTAAAAAATTTAGGTGTTGTAGTCCATCTCTTTGCCGATTTAGGAATTTTGAAAAAAAGGATTATCACAGAGAACCATAGACCATTGATAAGGACAATCACAGATATAGAAAGGTTATACAGAAAAAGGCAGGGAATTTATGATTTTGCAAAGTTAAGTATTGATACAACCGCAATGTCACCCGACTTCATTGTAAATAAGATAGTGAACCAGCTCAACTTAAAGCCAATAGATAAAACCGCCAAAGAAGCGAAGATTTATATAAAAACAGAATCAAAAGATTATCCGGTCATTATTGGTTATGATATTACAGAACACTTATCAATTAGAAATAAAAGAATTGTAATAATCACAAATCCACTCGTTGGCGCGTTACACCTTGACAAAGTGTTGCGTCATTTAAAAAAGGATGGAAATCAGGTCTATGAAATCATCGTTCCGGATGGAGAAGAGCATAAGAACTTTGAGACTGTAAAGATGGTCTGCGATTCGCTTCTGGAACTGAATTTCCAGAGGCAAGATATTATCATCAGCCTTGGTGGTGGTGTTATTACTGATATTGCTGGATTTGTTGCATCCATATTCAAAAGGGGATGCAGGCTCGTCCATATTCCAACCACATTGCTTGGACAGGTAGATGCCGCACTCGGTGGCAAGACCGGTATTAATACATCATACGGCAAGAATATGCTGGGCACATTTTACCAGCCTGAAAAGGTTATCTGCGATATTAAAATGCTCTTGAGCCTGCCTGAAAATGAATTTAGAAACGGCATTGCCGAGGTAATAAAATACAGCATCATAAATTCAAAGCGGATGTTCTATTTGCTACAGAAGGAAAGGAGGCAAATACTGGCACGCAAACCATCATTACTCTTTGAGATTATAAAGGATTGTGTATCAATAAAGGCATCAATTGTGAGTAAAGATGAGAAAGAGAAAAAAGGATTTAGGGAAATTCTGAATTTCGGTCATACAATAGGACATATAATTGAGACTGCTACAGAGTACAAAAAATATTCACACGGTGAGGCGATAGCGATTGGAATGGTCAAGGAGATTTCTATCTTCAATAAGAACAAAAAAGAAATCAATAAGATAGTAGATCTGCTTGAAGGATATTCACTCCCTTTTAATTTACCAGAAGAAATTAAAAGATGTATCAAAAAATTGATTGCACAGGATAAAAAAATGGGAGGTGAGAAAATAAAAATCCCGGTTTTTGAAAAAATTGGAAGGGTAAGAGTAAAGGAGGTCTTATGCAGAAAATTCTTCTAATCCATGGTCCTAACCTGAATCTTTTGGGTAAAAGGAATCAGGAAGCCTATGGTAGATTGACTCTTGATGAGATAAATAAAAGAGTCATTGACTATGCAAGGGATAATGGAATACAAGTTGATATTTATCAATCAAATTCTGAATCCGAGATTATAGGCTTAATACAGAATGCTGATAACTATGATGGAATTGTAATAAATCCCGGAGGTTATACACATACATCGGTGGCAATAAGGGATGCAATTGAGGCAGTAGGCATTAAGACAATAGAGGTCCATCTCAGCAACATCTATGCACGGGAAGAATTCAGGCATAAAAGCATAATTGCACCGGTTTGTAAAGGGCAGATAGCAGGGTTTGGCTGGTATGGATACATACTTGCAATTGATTACCTCACCCATAAGGGGGATTGATAATGGTCTATAGTCAACCTGATAAAAGAGGTTATTTTGGTAAATTTGGGGGAAGATTCGTCCCTGAGACATTAATGCCCGCATTATTGGAACTGGAGGATGCGTTTAAAAGTTTTAAAGACGATAAAGATTTTAAAAAGGAATTAGACTCATATCTTCATCAATATGCCGGCAGACCCACGCCATTATATTATGCACAGAATCTATCTGAAATGCTAAAAGGTGCGCGGATTTTTTTGAAACGCGAAGACCTCCTTCATACTGGTGCCCATAAGATAAATAATACAATCGGTCAGGTCCTTTTGGCAAAGAAGATGGGTAAGAAGAGAATTATTGCTGAGACCGGTGCTGGACAGCATGGCGTTGCAACCGCCACAGCCTGTGCGGTGTTTGGGCTTGAATGTGTTGTGTATATGGGAAAAAAAGATATAAAAAGACAAAGGATAAATGTTTTGAGAATGAGACTCCTTGGTGCTGAAGTGATTCCAGTGAATAGTGGAGCCCAGACGCTGAAGGATGCAATAAATGAGGCGATAAGAGACTGGGTGACGAATGTGAGAAATACCTACTACTGTATTGGTTCAGTCGTTGGTCCGCATCCCTATCCATTAATTGTGCGCGAGTTCCAGTCGGTGATTGGCGAAGAAGCAAAAATGCAAATAAAAAAACTTACTGGAAGGATGCCGGATCTACTCATTGCTTGTGTTGGTGGTGGGAGTAATGCGATTGGTTTTTTCTATCCATTTCTTAATACAAAAGTAAAAATGATTGGTGTTGAAGCAAGCGGGATAAGTATAAAGTCCAGGAGGCATTCTGCGACTCTCGCTTATGGAAGGATTGGTGTCCTGCACGGTGCGATAAGTTACGTACTCCAGAATAAGGACGGTCAAATAATGCCCACCCATTCAATTGCCCCAGGCCTTGATTATCCCGGCGTTGGACCAGAGCATGCATTTCTTAAAGAATCCCGAAGGGTCTATTACACAACCTGCACAGATAGAGGAGCAATAAGGGCATTCAAACTTCTTTCGGAAAAAGAAGGTATAATCCCTGCACTTGAGAGCGCCCACGGCATCTTTGTTGCAATCCAGGCGGCAAAAAAAATGAAATCAGAAGAATTGATTGTAGTAAATCTTTCGGGAAGGGGTGATAAGGACCTGGAAATAGTAAAGGAGATGATATGAGCGTTATTAAAAAGAAATTTAAATGGCTTGCTGAAAATAATGAATCAGCGCTTATCGCCTATATTACCGCCGGTTACCCTACCCTTGATGATTCAATAAGGTATATCAAAGAGATTATTCTTGGTGGTGCTGATATGATTGAAATTGGTATTCCATTCTCAGATCCAATTGCCGATGGTAGAACAATTCAGTATGCATCAAATATTGCTCTGAAGAACGGCGTTAATCTATCCAAAACTCTTAATAGAATCTCTAATTTAAAGATTGAAATGCCGGTGATAATAATGTCTTATCTGAATCCAATCAATGCGTATGGCATTGAGCAATTTTTCAAAAGAGCATCTGAATCGGGTATTTCCGGAGTAATCATCCCTGACCTCGTCGTAGAAGAGTCATACAGGTTAAAAGGGCTTGCCAGAAAAAATGCAATTGATTTGATACAATTGGTTGCACCCACGACAAACGATGAGCGGATAAGAATGATTGGTGAATACTCTGATTCATTTGTGTATTGTGTAGCAGTCACAGGAACCACTGGAGTAAGAAAAAGATTGCCTGCAACATTACCTTTATTTATAAAAAGGGTTAAATCTTTGACTGAAAAACCAGTTGTAGTTGGTTTTGGAATATCAAGGGTCAATCAGATAAAAGCATTGAGCATACTGGCCGATGGTATTGTAGTAGGCAGTCGCCTTATTGAAGCAATCAAAAAAGGTGAGAACCTATGCAGGTTGATAAAAAAATTTAAGAATGCAACTATCAAGCAACTACTATGAAAATAGAAATTAGAAGAGGTATTATATACTTTTTAATATATTTTAGGAATTTAGGTTATTATTATCTGGGAGGTTATATGCTTGTAGTAATGCATAAGGATGCAAAAGATAAGCAGATTAACAAGGTCTGCGAAGTAATAAAAAAGATGGGGTTAAAACCCCATCCAATAAAAGGTGCCCAGCGTGTGGCAATTGGAATAACTGGGAATAGGGATATGGTTGATACAAAAAAACTTGAAAACCTTGATGGCGTGATAAATATCATCCATGTTACCCAGCCCTATAAATTGACCGGTAGAGAAATGAAGCCTGATGATACAAAGATAAAGGTTGGCGATGTGGTAATTGGTGGCAAGAAAGCCGTAATTATCGCTGGTCCCTGTGCTGTGGAATCTGAAAGACAGATGATTAATATTGCAAAGGCAGTGAAGTCTATCGGTGCTGATATATTGCGTGGAGGTGCATTCAAACCAAGAACATCACCATATTCGTTCCAGGGACTGGGTGAGGAAGGATTGAAAATTTTAGCAAAGGTAAGGAAGGAAACTGGACTTCCTGTTGTCTCAGAAGCAATTGACACTGATGTGTTTTCTATGTTGGAAGAATATGTTGATGTAATTCAAATCGGGGCAAGGAATATGCAGAATTATTCTTTATTAAAAAAGGCTGGAAAGAGCAGGAAACCAATATTGATAAAAAGAGGAATGGCTTCAACAATCCAGGAATTCTTACTCGCCGCTGAATATATAATGTCTGAGGGAAATTACAATGTAGTACTCTGTGAAAGGGGAATAAGGACATTCAGTGATTTTACAAGATTCACCCTTGATATAAGTAGTATTCCAGAATTGAAGAAAATTTCCCATCTACCGGTCATTGCTGACCCAAGCCATGCCTCAGGAAAGAGGGATATGGTCTTACCATTATCCAGAGCAGCAATTGCTGCGGGTGCGGATGGAATAATGGTTGAAGTCCATTATAATCCAGACAAGGCACTCTCTGATGGTCCTCAATCATTGACCATACAGGGATTTGAGCGATTAATTAAAGAATTGAAGGTGATTTCACAGGCAATTGGTAGGGCAATTTAAGAAAGGAGGAAATTATGATTATAACAATGTCTGTAGGCGCCACCGGTGAAGAGATAGAAAAAGTAAGGGAAAAGGTTCAGGAGCTGGGTTATAGCACAAAGATTTTTCGAGGTGAGAAAAAAACCGTGATACATGTTATTGGTGTAACTGACCGGGAAAGGCTTATTAAGTTTGTTGAATCCCTGCCCGGTGTTGAAAATCTAATACCAATATTAAGTCCATATAAACTCGCAAGCAGGGAATTCCACCCAGAAAATACAGTTGTATCAATAAATGGAAAGACAATAGGTGATAAGATGATTACAATAATCGCCGGTCCCTGTGCTGTGGAATCTGAGAGTATGATGATTGAACTCGCCTTTGCCTTAAAAGAGGCTGGTGCCCAGTTCCTCCGCGGCGGTGCCTACAAACCAAGAAGTTCACCATACAGCTTCCAAGGTCTTGGAGAGAAGGGGCTTGAGATACTTGCAAAGGCAAGAGAGAAGACAGGTTTATCAATTGTGACCGAAGTTCTTTCCGAGATTGATGTGCCGCTCGTTTATAAATATGCTGATGTCTTTCAGATTGGTGCAAGAAATATGCAGAACTTCTCTTTACTCAAAACCGTTGGCAGATTCAATAAACCAGTCTTATTAAAAAGAGGAATGTCTGCCACAATTGAAGAATGGTTGATGGCAGCAGAATATATACTTTCTGAAGGAAATAACAATGTGATACTCTGTGAAAGAGGTATCAGGACATTTGAAACATATACAAGGAATACACTTGATATAAGTGCCGTGCCAGTTGTAAAACGTCTATCGCATCTACCGATTATAATTGACCCGAGCCACGCCTCAGGTGACTGGAGGTATGTAAATCCACTTGCGCGTGCAGGTATTGCTGCAGGTGCAGATGGTGTAATCGTTGAGGTCCATCCTGACCCTGCAAATGCTCTTTCTGATGGTAAACAATCAATAAAGGTTGAAGTCTTCAAGGAATTGATGGCAGATATTAAAAAGATTGCATCCGCAATGGGAAGGGTATTATGAATGAAAATAAAATAAAGGTCTATTTTCAAGGCACGAAAGGTGCCTATAGTGAACTTGCAGGAAAGGTTTATTTTGGCGATGAAATAGAATCAATCGGTTTAAAAAGTTTTGAAGAAGCTGTCAATGCACTGAATAACGAGCCCGAGGCATATGCAATATTACCTATAGAGAATTCATTAATGGGCAGTCTCCATAAAAATTATGACCTCCTATTGACAAACGAACTTTGGATTATTGCCGAAGTGGAGATTAGGATAACTTATAACCTCTTTGCACTTGGAAGAATAGAGGATATAAAAGAAATCTGGTCTCATCCTGCAGCCTTGGAACAATGCCGAAAATTTATATCAAAGTATCCTGAATACACATTTGTATCATTCTTTGACTCTGCAGGTGCGGCTGAAGTCATATTAAAAAAGAATAGAAAGGATGTTGGTATTATTGCGGGTCCGCAGATTGAGTCAATTTATGGATTGAAGATACTGATAAAGCAGATTGAAGATAGCCAAATGAATTTTACAAGATTCCTGGTGCTTTCAAAGAAAGATAAAATTTATTCAGGTAATGATGCAAAATCTTCTTTAGTATTTGGTGTCAAAAATGAACCAGGAATTCTCTTCCGCTCCCTGAGTATCTTTGCTTTACGAAACATTGATTTAGTAAAACTTGAATCCAGACCAATCATTGGGAAACCATGGGAATATATCTTTTATATTGACTTTAAGGGAAGCATTGCAGAAGAGAAATGCAGGAATGCCGTTGAAACCCTTGAAGAGGTATCGGTATACTACAAATTCCTTGGCAGTTACCCCGTGATAAAGGAGTTAAGATGAATTTATGTATAAAAAGATGCAACAGAATTACTGGAGAGTTTTCTGTTGGGGGAGATAAGTCAATTACCCACCGATGTTTGATTCTTGGGGCAATTGCTGATGGTGAGACCAAGATCTACAATTTCTCCCATGCCGAAGATTGTTTCTCAACATTGAAATGTCTAAAATCAATGGGTATAGAGATTTATGTAGGTAAAGAATGTGTCAGTATTAAAGGTAAAGGAGTTTCTGGACTGAAAGAACCCGAAGATGTGCTCAATTGCGGGAATTCAGGAACAACTATGAGGTTATTAACCGGGCTCCTCGCTGGCCAAGAATTCTATTCAGTCCTAACCGGAGATGATTCATTGAGAAGAAGACCGATGAAAAGGGTTATTGCACCATTAAGAATGATGGGTGCCGAGATAAGAAGCAGGAAAAACAGTCTTGCACCATTGAGTATAACAGGAAAAAAGTTGAAGGCGATTGAATATAAACTTCCAGTTGCGAGTGCCCAGGTGAAATCAGCATTGATGCTTGCAGGTTTGTATGCTGATTCTGAAACAATCATTGAAGAGCCCATCTTTACAAGGGACCATACCGAAAGACTTTTTGATTTTTTTAATATAAAGTTTATAAAAAAAGAGAACAAAATAATTGTTTATCCCGCAAAGAATTTTCCAGGAAGGGTGGTACAAATACCAAATGATATTTCATCCGCAGCCTTCTTTATAGTCTTAGGAATTTTGGTTGCAGAAAAAATTGTCATAAAGGAAACAGGAGTAAATCAATTACGCTGTGGAATAATTGAAGTCCTCAAAGAAAATGGTGCAGATATAACATTGACAGATATAAAACAATCCTTTAATGAACCGATTGCAGATATAATTGTAAAAAAATCAGAACCATCACCTTTCACCATTTCTGGTTCTTTAGTTCCCAGACTGATTGATGAGATACCAATACTCGTTGTCCTGGCAACACAGTTAAAAGGTCGCTCGGTAATAAGGAATGCAGAAGAATTGCGGGTTAAGGAGACCGACCGAATAAAAGCAATATGCAATGAATTGAATAAATTAGGTGCAGATATAGAAGAAATAGACGATGGCTTAATCATAAACGGACCAGCAAAACTAAAAGGAGCAGTATGTGAAAGTTATAATGACCACAGAATTGCAATGGCGCTTGCGATTGCAGGGTTGATTGCTGAGGGTGAAACGGTCATTAAAAACGCGGATTGTATAAATATTTCGTTTCCTGAATTTATCAATATATTAAGCGAGGTCTGTGGTGAAGAATATATTCAAAGAAAATACTAAAGCAACAGGATTGAAATTTAAACTTTCGCCGGTTGAGGCATTTCTGAAATTATATAGAGATGAGCCATATGGATTCTTATACGAATCATTAGAACTCGGAGGCTCATTTGGAAGATACTCATTCATCGGTTCATTTCCAAAAATAATCTTCAAGGCAAAGAATAAAGTTATTCAGATTCTAACACAGGATAAAATAGAAAGAATATTCGGGAATCCCTTTTTGTATATACGCAAAATCCTTGATCTTAATAATAATTCTTCATATTTTGCCCCCTTTTCCGGGGGCGGAGTTGGATATGTTTCTTATGATGCAATAAGATATTTTGAAAAAATTCCAGATAGCAATCCAGATGAATTGAAAATACCTGATTTATATTTTATATTTCCTCAGGAGATAATAGTCTTTGACCACAAATTAAATGAAGCAAATATTGTAATCTTTAACAATGACCTGAATAGACTAAAATACATAGCCGAAGTGCTCAATTCAAAGTCTGATCTTTGTAGATTCATACCTAAAAGTAGAGTTATAAATTTTAAATCCAATTTCACACCGGATAAATTTTATAATATTGTAAAAAGGGCAAAAGAATATATTTTTGCAGGTGATGTGTTCCAGGTTGTCCTTTCCCAAAGATTCAAGTCCGAGATTGAAGTATCGCCATTTGAATTATACCGCGCACTCCGTCTCACAAATCCTTCGCCCTATATGTATTACCTGAAACTCAATAGTATAACAATTTTAGGGTCGTCCCCTGAGATACTTGCGAAATTAAAAAATGGAACTGCAATATCCAGGCCTTTGGCGGGAACCAGACCAAGAGGGAAAAATAATATTGAAGATAGAAGATTGAAATTGGAATTGCTAAGAGATGAAAAAGAACTCGCTGAACACATTATGCTTGTTGACCTTGCAAGGAATGATTTAGGCAGGGTTTGTGAATATGGAACAGTCAAACCAACTGCACTTTTAAAGATCGAAAAATATTCAAGGGTAATGCATATTGTGTCAAGTATTACCGGGAGATTGCGCCAAGACCTTGATGCAATTGACCTATTTATCTCTTCGTTTCCCGCTGGAACTGTTTCGGGTGCACCTAAGATAAGGGCGATGGAGATAATTGATGAGTTAGAACCGGTAAAGAGAGGACTGTATGCAGGTGCAATTGGATATTTTGATTTTGGCGGTGGTATGGATTTCTGTATCGCAATAAGGACGATTGTCATAAAAGACAATATCGCTTATATTCAAAGTGGCGCAGGAATTGTTGCTGATTCAGTTCCTGAAAAAGAATATCAGGAAACTTTAAACAAAGTAAAGGCATTGAAATCAGCAATGGAGATGGTATGATCCTATTGATTGACAATTATGATTCATTTGTTTATAATCTTGCCCAGTATTTGGGTGTGATGGGTGAAAAGTTGCGGGTTTATAGGAATGATGAGATAACAATAAAGATGATTAAAAAATTAAAGCCCGAATTCATCTTTATTTCTCCGGGTCCAAAAACACCTAAAGAAGCAGGCTATACCTGTAGTATCATTGAACACTTTGCGGGAAAAATTCCTATATTTGGCGTATGTCTTGGTCATCAGGCGATCGCTTATGTTTTCGGTGCAAAGATAATAAGGGCAAAAGAGGTTATTCATGGAAAGACCTCATTAATCTTCCATGATAGGAAGCGCATATTTCAAGGAATTAAGAACCCATTCTCCGCGGCGCGCTACCATTCCCTAATTGTAAAGAAAGAGACTATCCCAGATTGTCTTGAAATTACTGCCTGGACAGAAAAGGGTGTAATAATGGGTATCAGACATAAAGTTTACAGTATCGAGGGAGTTCAATTCCATCCTGAATCA
>JBDRWA010000022.1:0-20300 GCA_039802145.1 Caldifarciminota bacterium
GTTATGCGGTTGTAACCGCATTAAGATGTCACAAGATCTCAGAATTGTCTCCCTTTCTCCTGCGATGACCGAGGTGATTTTTGCAATCGGCGCTGAAAGATACCTTGTTGGTGTGACAACATATTGCGATTATCCGGATTCAGCTAAGAGAATTTATAAAGTGGGCGACTTCTCTAATCCATCACTTGAACGTATTATCAGTCTTGAGCCAACTCTTGTGATTGTAAACCTGCCTGAACAGATGAGGATAAAAAATCAACTTGAAAAATTCGGAATAAAGGTATTTGTAACTTCTCCCACCAGACTTGATGATATATATAGAGAAATTATTGAATTGGGAAAGAGTATTAAGAGAGAAAGGCAGGCAGATTCGTTGGTGAACTATATGAAAGAAAATATGAAACCCTCATTAAATACAAAGAAAAAAGTGTATATTGAGATTTGTGCAAGACCATTGATTACAGTTGGTCGCAATTCGTATCTAAATGAATTAATAGAAATGGCAGGGGGAATAAATATATTCAATGATTTAAATAAAGATTATCCGGTTGTCAATCAAGAGCAGGTTATTATGAAGAATCCCGAGATAATAATCGTCTTGCATCCGGAAAGTATAGATAATCGTATTGGATGGAAAAATATCCTTGCAGTTAAGAATAATCGGATTTATAATGATTTAAATCAAGATTGGATAATGAGACCGGGACCAAGATTGGTTTTAGGTTATAAGCAACTGGAGAAAATTCTTGAATAAAGTAATTTTATTGATTTTAATTTTATTATTGAGCATCACGCTTGAGTTGTTTATTGGACCCGGAAAATTAACTGAAGAGATTATTCAACTACGAATAAACCGTATAATCATTGGAATATTTGCCGGTAGTCTACTTGCCTTTTGTGGCGGAGTTCTTCAGGGACTTTTTGGGAATCCTCTTGTTGAGCCATATACACTTGGTTCGGCTTCTGGTGCTGCGCTCGGTGCCTCACTTGGTATAGTGCTGTTTGGTTATGCAAATCCTGTTTTTGCCTTTGTTGGTGCTTTGGTGATAGGCGTTTTTGTCTTTGCCATTGCGCGGATTGAAGGTGGATTGTTAAGGGAACGTTTGATTCTCGCTGGAGTTGTAATGAGTTTTCTATGCAGTTCACTTGTAATGGTCATAATGATTGCCGGAAAAAAAGAACTATACGAGGTGCTTTATCTTTTAATGGGTTATCTTGGTATAGTTGTGACACCCCAGAACCGCATAATGATAATGCTTATTTTTATAATTTCAATCTTTTTGATTTTTTACATCTTTAGATTTTATCGTGAATTTGATATAATCTCCACTGGAATTGAAACTGCAACTTCACTCGGAATTGATATTCAAAGATTCTCGGTTGAAATATTTGTTATCACTACACTTCTTGTAAGTTTCGCTGTATCGATTGTTGGGGCAATTGGTTTTGTCGGGTTGGTGATACCACATATTTCCCGAATGCTCTTTGGCCCAAAGCATCTGAAAAATCTTACTGGTTCTTTATTTTTGGGTCCTGCATTTGTGTTATTTGCAGATGTCCTGGCACGGACACTCGCTGTTTATGAATTGCCTACGGGTATTATTACTTCTATTGTTGGTGTTCCATTTTTTATTTATTTATACCGTCGCAGATGATATATGGTTGCTGTTGAATTATCAAATGTGAATTTTGCCTACAATCAGAAAAGTGTTCTTAGGGAAATAGCACTGAAGATTGGTGAAGGGGAATTTGTCGGGATAATCGGACCCAACGGTGCAGGTAAATCTACAATTTTAAGAATTATGGCGAGGATTTTAACAAGATTTACCGGTAATGTATATGTTATGGGGAGGAATATTAAGGTGATAAAACAGAAAGAATTTGCACGAATTGTTGCCTTCGTTCCCCAGGAGACGCATTTCCAACACAACTATTCTATAGAGGATATCGTAAATATGGGAAGATACCCCTATCTTGAGCCTTTCCAGTACTTCAAAAAAGAAGATATCCAGGCAGTAGAATGGGCGATTAAACAGACAGGATTAAGTGAATTCAGAAAGCGATTGATCAATTCTATATCCTCGGGTGAAAGGCAAATGGTTGTAATCGCTCGTGCCCTAGCTCAGAATCCTCAAATCCTTTTACTTGATGAACCAACGAGTCATCTGGATATTCAGCATCAGACAAAGATTATGGGATTATTGGAGATGTTGAATAAAAACGGTATGACTGTGGTGCTTGTAAATCATGATTTGAATCTCGCCAGTCAGTTTTGCAAGAAACTTATTCTTCTACATCAAGGAAGGATCTATAAAATTGGTACACCTCAACAGCTAATCAATAAAGATACCATCCTCAATGTCTATGGAATTGAGACTGAAATTATCTTACACCCTGATAAAAATGTTCCTCAGGTGTTCATAAAATAGTGCTATTCTAAAATCTGAATCTGAGAAGGACTTTTTAAAATAATTTCTGGCTTCCCATTATATTCTTTTATCAACCCGGTGATTTTGACCTTTCTATTTAGATAATAATCCTCAGGGTGGGGAGGAAATTTATCAAAATCACTGGCAAAGATTACCGCGGTAAAATACCTTTTCCAATCCTTATGAAAATTTAAAAAACAAACCTTGCCTGTGTTGTTTGTTGCGACGATTGTGCCCACAACCGTCTTCATTTTACCATAATATTTGCCTGCATCAATGTAGGAAATTACTTCTTCCTTTGTCTTTGAGATGGTTATTCCCTTATTGGACAAAAATGTCGTATCAGGAATCTGGAAAACGGGAAAAGACCATAATCCCTTTTGATTTCGGATCGCCATTTTCTCAGCATTCTGTAATTCATTTTTGTAAAATGTATCAGGTGGATAAAATCTTGTTTCAGCAAGACCCACGCGGATCATCTCTTCATTAATAAATTTACCGTCAAGATAAACATAGCATAAATACCTTCCATAATCGTCTTTTTCGGTGATGTCTCTTTTAAGTTCTACCCTTCTATTTAGAATCAGATTTTTTAAAAATTCCTTTGCTATATCACCACCCGGATCGGCCATCTCGGGCGCATTGATTCCTAAAAGGCGAACCGTTTTGCCTTTTTCAGTTTTGAAAGTATCACCATCTATCACTTCTGTAACCTTTTCGGTATTGGTGCAGAATATTATTAAAAATGGAAAAATTAGAATTTTATATTTCACAAATTATTATACCAGATATAAACTTTAAAGTCAAGTTTACGATTTAAATCAAAAATACCACATTCAGGTCATCTGAAAATTTTATTTAAACTAATAAATTTGGTAATTTGGACTGTTGACTTTAGGAATTTTTTTATTATAATTTTTTATGCGTATGATAAAAAATTTAAGAGAAATTCCGTCGGTAGATAAAATTATTAATTCCATAGAATTAAAGAAATTCTCTGAGGAAATAGACCATTTATATCTAACAAAAATCATCCGTGATAAAACCGAAGAATTTAGAAAAAAGGTCCTGAATAATGAAAATGTGACCATTGAAGATTTAAGAAATTCCATTATAGAGGAAGTAGAGGAATTATTAACACCTTATTTTTCATATGCAATAAATGGCCTTGGGATTATTCTACATACCGGTTTAGGTAGGGCGCCATACATTGAAGAGATAAATCAAATATTGTGTTCAGTAGGAGTTGGTTATTCACGATTACAGATAGACGAAGAAGGAAAAAGGGCAGACCGTTACAAAAAGATTAATAGACTGCTTCAGATTATCACCGGGGCTGAAGCAGGGATGTTTGTAAATAATAATGCAGGAGCTACCTTACTAATACTAAACACAATTGGTAGAGGGAAAGAAGTTATTATTTCGCGGGGTCAATTAATAGAGATTGGAGGTTCGTTCAGAATTCCTGAAGTGATGGCTCAAAGTGGAGCGATTTTAAAAGAAGTAGGAACAACAAATCGCACCCATTTAAAAGATTATGAGTCAGCAATAAATGAAAATACTGCAGCAATTTTAAGAGTGCATCAATCAAATTATCGTATTCTCGGTTTTACAAAACAGGTTTCCCTTGAAGAGCTGGTAATGCTTGGTAAAAAGTATAATCTACCGGTCATTGATGACCTCGGGAGTGGTGCATTGATTGATTTCTCAAAATATAATTTACCAAAAGAACCGATGGTTCAGGAAAGTGTCAAAGCAGGGGCAGACATCATATGTTTCAGCGGTGATAAGCTCATTGGTGGTCCCCAGTGTGGCATAATTGTGGGGAAAAAAGAGTATGTTGAAAAGTTGAAAAAGAATCCTCTGACAAGGGCATTGAGGTGTGATAAATTGACCAGTGCAGTTCTTGAAGCGACACTCCAGCTATTTTTGAGAAAGGAAGATTTAGTATTAAAAAGGCATAGGGTGATATCCCTGCTTCTAAAACCCATTCAGGAGATAAAACATCAGGCACGTTTTTGCGTTAGAAAATTAGGAGGCATACCAGGTGTTAAGGTTGAACTTAAAAAGTCAGTATCTGAAATCGGTGGTGGTTCACTGAGTACCGAGCAGCTACCAACTTATGTTCTGGCGATAAAGACAGAAAAAACATCTGTTTCACAACTTGCACGTGCTCTGCGGATGTATAATCCACCGATATTTGGCAGAATTGAAGATGAATATTATCTGATTGATTTCAGAACAGTGTTCCCTGGTGAGGAAAAGATTATAACAAATGCACTCCTTGAAAATTTAAGGGAGAAATGAGTGCCCTGAGTAAGAAGCATATTGTTATTGGAACTGCTGGTCATATTGACCATGGAAAAAGCGCCCTTATAAAATCCTTGACCGGCACCGATCCTGACCGATTAAAAGAAGAAAAAGAAAGAGGCATGACTACCGACCTCGGTTTTGCCTTCTTTGGCGATGACGTAACGATTATTGACGTTCCTGGACACGAAAAATTTGTCCGGCATATGCTTGCGGGTGCCAGCACCATAGATTTTGTTCTATTCGTTGTCGCTGCAGATGATGGGGTAATGCCTCAGACCATTGAGCACTTTGAAATTCTAAAACTGCTCCAGATAAAAAGAGGAGTCATTGTTGTTACGAAGATTGACCTTGTGGACAGAGAACGTCTTGAACTAGTGATTGACGACATTAACCACCTGACTGCTGATTCATTTCTTGAAAATGTGCCAATAATCCCTGTTTCAAACACAACCGGTGAGGGCATTGATAATTTAAAGAAATTGCTTCAGGAAATGATTGCACAAACAGAGCCAAAGTCGGATAAAGGAATTTTCCGGATGCCAATTGATCGATGTTTCTCGATGAAAGGCTTTGGAACTATTATTGCTGGCACCATACTTTCCGGTCAAATTAAAGTGGGTGATACGATTGAACTATTGCCCCAGAAGAAGTTATTAAAAATTAGGAGCATTGAGGTGCATAATAAAAAGGTAAATGAGGTTGGTACTGGATTCCGTGCTGCCATTAATATTATCGGCGCAGATAAAGAAGAAATAGAAAGGGGTAATACCGTTGCTCAGCCCGGGTATTTTGAACCGTCTTTATTTGTGAATGGTTCATTATATCTTTTAAATTCCTCTTCACCTTTAAAAAGTTTTTCTCGGATTAGAATGCATCTTGGTACAGGTGAAATCATTGCCCGGGTTGTATTATTGGAGCAAAAAATTCTTGAGCCGGGTGAAAAAGCAATGGTCCAATTCAGGCTTGAAACACCAGCGGTTTGCGATATCGGTGATAGATTTGTAATCAGGACATATTCGCCTATAATCACAATTGGGGGAGGTGTAATCTTAGAACCGCGGGCGGTAAAGATAAAGGAATTTGATGATAAAATTATTGAACATCTTCAGAAGATTGAAACACAGGATCCAAACGTTATTGTTGAGGAGATTTTAAATCAAAGTTTTTTGATGCCTTTAGGAACAGAGGATATTGCAAAGGATGTAAATCTTCCAGTTGATGTAGTAAAAAATATAATTGCCGAGCTAATAAATAATAAAAGTATATTAGTAGTAGATGAAAAACGAAATCTTTACTATTCCGCTGCGAATTTATATAAACTTTCGGAACAAATTTTAGAAAATATAAAAATCTTTCATCGGGATAATCCGACACTTACTGGTATACCAAGGCTTGAATTGATGAATAAATTCCCCAAGGGATTTGATAATACACTTTTTAATTTCGTAATACAATTTCTCAAAAAAAATTCAAAAATCAAGATAAGTAATGATGGGAAAATTAGCCTTTACGACTTTAAGGTTATCTTAAATGGAGAACTGAATAGCTTGGCCCAAAAATTGGAAAAAATATATTTAGATTCAAAATTCCAGACACCCGACATTGAAGCACTCCTCGCGCAAAGAATCGGGCACCCTGACCTTGTAAGAAAAGCATATCGTTATTTGCTTGATAATGGAACACTTGTTTATATTGGGGAGGGGATAGTATTTCATAGAGATATGGTTGAGGAGGCAAAAGATAAGTTAATTAAATTTTTAAAAGAACGTAAAGAGATCAGAATAGCGGACTTCAGGGATTTGTTAAATGCGAGCAGGAAATATGCGCTGCCGCTTTTAATTTACTTTGATTCAAAAGGTATAACTATCAAACGTGGTGATATAAGAGTATTGGGGCCTGGCGGAGGCGTGTAGGAATCGAACCTACCGTCCCCCTTTCGAGAGACAACCGGGTTTGAAGCCCGTCAGGCACACCAGCACCCATACGCCTCCCTGAATCAATTTTATTATAACCATCAAAAAGGAATTGTCAATTGTGTGGATTTTTTATATTTATAGACTTGGCAATGACAATTTTGTTTCGCCCGGTTTCTTTTGCAGAATAAAGTGCTCGGTCAGCCTTTTCTATCAAATCAATCCTGTTCTTTGCATCTTTTGGATAATGGGCAATGCCTATGCTTATTGTAAACTTTATTTTACATTGATTAAAAATTATTTCAGATTTATTAACGTGGTCCTTCAATCTTACTGCTATTTCCACACTTTTCTTAAGATTTGTGCCCGGAAGTATTATTGCAAATTCTTCACCCCCATATCGGCCGGCAATGCCGGTTTGAGAAATTAATCTGCCAATGAATTTCAGAACTTCATCGCCAGCCTGATGTCCATAAGTATCATTTATTTTTTTAAAATAATCAATATCAAATAACATTAAAACAAGTTCTTTTTGTCTTTTTAGTTCATGCTCAAGTAATTCTTGAAAATGGCGGTGATTGTACAAACCAGTCAAACCATCCCTTATGGATAATTCTTTAACTCTTTCATAAAATATTGCTCTCTGCCAGGCAAGGGTGAGCTGAGAGGCGAGGATATGTAATGCCTCAACATCCTCATCACCAAATCTCTTTTTTCTATGGTCTTCAAGCCATATCACACCGAGGATTTCATTATCGCCTTTGACCGGAACACCGAGGAATGAACCCCGATTCTTTTTCTCGCCTTTCTTTAAAACGATTAGGTTTCCTTCACTCAGGTCTTCTTTCATTATGTAATTACGGTGTTTTACTACTAATCCCACAAGTCCTTCATCAAGCCCAAACTTTGTATTATCTTTAAGATAAGTAGATTCAAGCACATTACCCTGATTATTTAATTCATCAACGGAGGCAATTGATAATTCATCACAATTCAAGACAGATTTGAGTGACCTTACTGTATCACTCACAATCGTTTTTAGTTCCAAACCACGCTGAAGTCTGCGTGCGAGTTCGGCAATAGAAGAAAGATATTTGGATTCATACCTTTCTTTTTCATACAATCTCAGCATTGAAATCAAAAATCCTATTCCTTTTGTCGCCTCATCAAAAAGAATTTTATCTTCATCGGTAAAGCTATCAACCTTTCGGTCAACAACAAAAATACCTTCAACCCGGTCAAGTATTAATATTGGAGCAATCATTACCGAACTGATTCTGACATCACCCCGGTAATAACCGAGTTCATCTGAACTCTGAACAAATTCTTTTATAAGCACGGACTTCCTTTCTAAAATTATCTGGCGATATAGTCCTCTTTCCACATTTATTACAGACTCTGGTACGAATAATTCAGAAGAAGAAAAACCCTGAATAAGGATTAGTTTTTCTTCTTCCACATTATAAGAAAAGATAGCAGTGGTATGTGAGTGAAAAATACTATGAACAAACTTTACATAGAAAAGCAATGGCCTTTCAATCCCGGGATGGCGGTCAATATCCTTTATTGATGTAATAAGATTTTTTGCTTCAAAGTTCGCAGGTCCATAAAAATAATCCTTTGCTTCATACCGTGCTAAAGATTTTTTTAGTCTTTCTTCACGCTTTATTATTTTATCAATTATTATCGCAATTATTATAATAGTGATTGCGAAAAATAAGATTGCAAGAATATTAAATTGATTTTTAAAAATACTGGATGATAATTCCATCAAACACAATATACCGGCAAAAAGCCAGTAATGTTTCTGATTTTCTTTATAACTGACGATTGGCAGGGCAGGGAAGTAAAGCATAAAAAAAGGTGATTTTAATCCACCGGTTAATTGGACAACAAGGTTAAGTATCAGTCCTGCAATAATAGTATCATGTAAATGTGCCTTTTTCTTCAAAGAGTAGAAAGTAAAATATAACAGCGCTAAAATAGCTAACCCACATCCATATTTAAAATCAATATTTTGATTTAAAAGTCCGCCCGCTGATATAATTGCGTAGATAACTGCGATGATATAAAAGATTATCATATTCAAATTTTAACCAATTTCTGCATTGCATTATGTAAAAATTCTAAAGTGAGTTTACAAAAGCAAATAGGGCATTCATAATCTGTTAATGCTGGGGAATAGGCAAAACTTGTATTTCCTTTTAAAAATTTTAAACTGAATGTTCGCGCCATAAGTTATTTTATAAATTTTTGTTATTATGTCAATAGAATGATTTTTAATTTCCATTGACAAAAAGAAAAAAATCCTTATAATAATGGTGGTGCTATTAATATTATTCATAACAACTCAATATAATCCTCAAACCCTGGCAGTGCCGCCCTTTGAACACACATTTGGGTTCTACCGGGCATCCAAATATTATTTACGATTATTTATAGGACCTAATTTTGATTATAATGACCCACAGGGTATTGCAGCGGTGAAGTTAAAAGAACATGATGACCCAAGGACAAAGAGAGATGATGATGAATTGACTGTGTTTGCAGTAAATTCTGGTTCAGGGCAGATTGTCTATAATATTGGATTATCAGCAGTTAAGCTTTATGGAAATGAAAAAATGTTTTCCCAACCCAAAGGGATAACCGCTAACGAAGATGGCATAATTTGTATCGCTGATTTTGGAAACAAACGGATTGTTAAACTACAATATTCAAAGGGTAAACTGGACTTTATTGGTGAAATAAAACTTCCAGGCAGGCCATTTGATGTGTGTTTAGACTCAAAGAATAATTTATATATCACAGATTATGATAATTCTAAAATATATGTATATTCTCCAACAGATTCACTGCTAAGGTCATTTGGCAAAGAAGGACAGGCATACGGTGAGGTCTTCCACCCGATGGGTATTGAAGTGATTGATGCAGAGGCACCTAATAACCATTATAATGATGATTTTATTGTGATAACTGACAACGATGGCAAAAGGGTCTCCAGATTTGCAACTTCCGGGAGATTTTTAAATTCATTATACAGTTTTGAAATTGGTCTTGCCGAAGCAAACTTTTTATATTGCGCAATCGATTATTTCGGAAATATATATGTTACCGATGAAAAGAATGACCAAATCCATAAATTTGACCATAATCTGACATATATAATCTCGGAAGGTAGAACTGGTGTTGAACAGGGAGAATTCCATTCACCACGTGGGATTACCATCGGCAGACGATATGGTCAGGTATTTATTACTGAAAAAGAAGGTGGTCAATATCTCTGGATTTCTATTGATGCCATCTTTGTTGGCTGTTTTCCATCTGTTTTTTCGGCCAAACAACCAGGCACAACATTGGCACTGTATGTTACCGATGAAGCAAGGATTGATATTGATATCTATAATCAATCAGGAAAAAAAATAGCAAATCTGATAGATGGATTGAAGAGACCACCAGGTGAAGCACTCATTGTCTGGGATGGATTGGATAAAGACGGAAAAGTTGTACCACCAGGCGAGTATGAATTCAGAATTACCGTAAGGGCGCGCCATGGGCATGGCACAAAAATAAAGAAATACTTAAAGGGCGTGGTGAGATGTATAGCTTCGTAAAAATAAATAATTTATATTCAAGGATCGTTGGTATTATAATCATTAGTTCAATACTTGGTTTTAGCACCAAGTATTCGGGAGAATTCCAGGAATTGATTGTTGGAGGAAGAATTTGTGGAATGGGTGGGACAGGTATTGCTCAGGGTAATGACCTTGGTTCTTTAACCTTAAATCCCGCGCTTTCTTCACTTATCAACAAATCCATATATCTAATGCATTCAGAAAATTTTTCTGGTATTGTAAAAAATGATTTTGGTGGGTTGATTATACCCAAAGAAAATTCTGCCTATGGAATTTGCTTCCAGATGGTTTCTGTTAATAATATTAAATTGACCAGTCTGCCGGATACAATGCAACAACCAAATGATGGCAATAGACCATTTCCGTATGACACTGTATCCACAAGGGATATGGTCTTTTATCTCAATGCTGCAAGACTTAAAGGCATTTTGGCGTATGGCATAAATTTAAAAGTATATTATCGTAATCTTGCAGTAATGTATGGATGGGGGGGAGGAGCTGATATTGGAATGCAATTAGATTTAAAAAATCTTAATGTGGGAATAAGTGTGCGCGATTTTGTTCTTGCACCAATTTATTGGGAAAACAAGACAAAAGAATATATCTCACCAAAAGTGTCATTTGGTGTAGCATCGAATATTCCTATTGCGAAATTAAATCTGATGTTTACTATTGAATCTGATGTTGTACAAAGCATTTCCCTGAATGAGTTTTTATTATACAATGGTGTTGAAATGGTTTACCGTAATAAGATTTCTGGTCGCCTTGGTAGAAACGGCAGTCGTTATACAGCAGGTATAGGTTTTAGATACAAGAAATTATTTTTTGATTATGGACTCATAACCCATCAAGACTTAGGAATTTCTAATAAATTTTCTGCCGGGATTGAATTTTAATATTATCTAATGCTTAAGGCTGAAATTTTTCGCAAATTATTGAATCTCTGGGCAATTTTTATACCTGTTTTATATTATCTATTGCCCCAAACATCGGCAAGGTCCTTACTGCTTCTTGTCACAGTGATAGTTACTGCCATAGATTTTATCAGATTACACGTAAATGGGGTAAAAGAAGGATTTATCTTATTTTTTGGTTCATTTCTGAGAAGACATGAATTGACAAACTTGAGTGGAGCAACTTTTTTACTTCTTGGTTGTCTAATTACAGCATTGTTATTTCCTCGTTTTATTGTAATATCCTCAACATCATTTATTATTGTTGGTGATACATTTGCAGCGATATTCGGACAGAATATTAAAGGTCCAAAATTGTTCAAGAAGACATTAATTGGAAGCCTTGCATATTTAGGTTCAAATATAGTCGTTGTAGTAATCCTCTATTCATTACTCAATATTCCATTTTGGATTCTTTTTGCCGGCGCATTAATATCAACAATATTTGAAGCATTGCCACTCCCCTGGGATGACAATTTCTCAGTACCAATTATTACCGGAATCGGGATGAATCTGATTATGTAATTTTTAACCAAAGATTCTTATAAGAGTGAAAACTGTTATTCCAATTAGTGCTATGATAGCTCCAACCCAGCCAATGAGGCATAGAGAGGATACTATCACACCTGCAATAAATACCCCAAGACTGATAAAAATTATAGACCTTTTAAAATCTAATGCCATAAGATAAGCAAGTAACGCACCGGTCCAAGCACCTGTTCCTGGTAGAGGAATTGCAACAAATATAAGAAGCCCGAGTTCTTTATACTTTTCAATGATTTCACTCTTTTTACGTGTTCTTTTGAATAGCCATTCAAAAAATTTTCCAAATATTGATATTTTACATAATAAGTCAGTTACGGGTTTTAAAAATAGCAAGATTAAAGGAACTGGGAGAATGTTGCCTATAAAAGAGATAACGAAAGCCTCATACCAGGGTATTTTGAATAAATTTATTGCCACAGGCAATGCGCCACGCAATTCAATGACTGGAACCATTGATGTTAGAAATACTGTTAATTCAGGCGAGAATCCCTTTGCAACAAGTTCCTGCGGGCTCAAATCATGCCACCTTTTTTTCTAATAACCCAATCAAGAGTAATCAGAGAAAAAATCAAGAAATATACGAATGGTTTATCAAAGGAAAATTTTACAATTTCATATTTTTCCCTGTTTTCGGGTAGTTTGAAATTTTTTAAGTGAGAGAGTTCGTAATAATCTCCGCCGGTCTTTCTACTGATCTCTATAAGCATTTGTTCATTAATCAATCCAGTGGGTTCAATATTAGTTTGAACGACATTTAAATTAATTTGATTGCTTTTTAAAGTATCATCCAGAAGAGTGCCCATTGCTAATATATTATAATTCCCTGGTTCATCAGCGAGAAACGATGCCTCATAAAATCCAGGTCTTACTTCAAAGAAGGGAATTTTTTTATTGTTAAATAAAAGATAAAACTCCCCACCCGGACAAGGTAAGAAATTACGGCTATAGGCAGTTAAGTTAAATCTTACTTGTTCACCTCTGTTATAAGTATTTTTTGCTGTTCTTAATACCAATCTTTGATTTCGGCCATAAGGTGAGAGTAATCTTAAAATTTCTCCCAACAGTGGATCCATTACATTCCGAGTATCTACCATCATTTGGATAAAATGCCACAAGCCAAATTCAGAAATATTAATCTGGAAAACGACGCCGTTTTCTACAAGGCGATAACCTATTAAAGGGAAATTACCCGCGCGGGCAATTAAAGTAATGTTCTCATTGGTTTTAAGAACATGATTTATTTTTGAAACCGGCGCGTAATTTTCAGCTGGTGATAGAATTGAAAAAGGAGATAGAATACTTACAGGTAATTCCTGTTCAAATTGTGTGCCAGAAACTTGAAAAGGCAAGATTTCATTAAGAAAAGGATTTTGTCCAATGATGTTTCCAGTTACCAAAATTCCCTTGTTCTTATTTAAAAAATTCTTTAACTCTGTGCCGGCACTTTTACTCTCTATATTGTCAAAGACTATTATATCAAATTGGTTAAAATCAATTTTAGCTTGATTGTTTATCTTCCCTTTGATGTGATATTTATCTTTTGAGATTCTAACAAATTCAGATAGTTCTATGTCAGGATTTTTGGTTAGCGATTCAATAATAAATCGGGAATTGAATGAAGGATAATCTGTGTAATAAAGCACTGAGAGCTTACGCTCAAATACCGTAATAAACCCTGTATATTCGTTGTTAGAATAATCAACTTCATCAATCATAGGCGTTAATGAGATTTTGTATCTTTGCATTCCTGGTTTTGAGGGAACAAATTTAAATTTTAATGATTTACGGGTCATATTTTCAGATAATCTGATTTCCTTTTCAAATTTTAATCCATCATATTCCAATTTTACATTTCCTATCTTTTCATTGTAACCGCAGATTTCTATTACAACTTCAATGGTGGTTGTATCATTGTAAAATGCATAATCAGGACAAAAAATATCAGCAATGCGCTGTTCTTTAATGTTCTTATTGCCGGCACCGAAACAATAAATCGGGGTTGTAAAATTTTTGAGAACATCTTCAGGAGGTGAGCCATAATTGTGGTTCCCATCCGATACCATAATTATCGCAACGGGTGACATTGCATCACTAATCTGCAATGCTTTTGTAATATTGGTAAATCGTGCATTTATACCGGCAGTATCCGTGTAAACAGAGTCGCTAAAAAAAAGTTTTTGGTATCTGAAATTTAATGAATCAATCAAGGCTAATACTTCTTTCAGGTGATTTCTCATACTCGGTGAACAATCCACAAGCAGAATCGGGGGTGACTGTGCAGTCGTTTTCTTCAGAAAAAATGCAAAATTAGTAACCAGTAAATACAATAAAATTAATGCCGAGATTCTTAAAATCAACTGCACAAGTCTTGCGTGATACAAGATTGTGCACAAAAAAATGGCCAGAATATTAATTAATAATAGAATCAAGGTTAAATACCCCGGGTGAGAGTTTAATTATATTGGTGTTAGATGCCGACACTGAATCAATACCGTAACAATCTTCACCAAAGATTCTTATTAAGTAATTCAAACTATCCCGCACTTCAAACAGAAATTCTCCTTGGTCAATAATACTGATACCTATAATCGCACTGTCTCCCAGTATCCCTATCCCACGATTTAGCAGTGTGTCATTTATTAAGGCTTTACCACGAATAAAAACAGGATTGTAAGTGGTATCTGGTGTACCGGTTGTAACAAATGGTGCCCCAGGATTTCCACTTAAATCCCTTACCTCTTTGAGAAATAGATAATATGTAGTATCAAAATGTAATGAATCGGCTTCAGGGCTGAGAAATAACCTTTTCATATAATGCCAGTCTTTGGCCAACTTCCTTTTTGGAAAAATATAATATATAACTGAGCTTGTGTCAACAGGTTCTGAGAATTCAAGATAAAAACTTTTTAATCGGCAGCCTTTTGAGTGACTGATGACTACAGGGGGAATTGTATCCGGTTTTGTTGAACCCATAAATTTAGTCTTAAAAAAACCGACTCTTCCAGATAAATCATAAACTTTTCCGTCTATAGAATATTCAATCTTAAACATCTTTTGGGTAAATAAATAAATCTGGTCCAGGGTGTTACCTGGAGTTGCCGATATGATTCGTAAGGTTTCCTGTTCAGCATAGATAGAGAAATTTTCTGATTTAATACTCAGCGTATCAATCTCTTCAGAAAAGGAGAGCGATATCTGATGTTCATTTAATGCGCTGATGCTCTTTATCTTGGGGTCAATGCGGTCAATGCGCAAAGGTGGCGCTTTATGTGCACAGAACAAAAATATAAGGATTAAGAAACAGCCGATAACTTTTTGATAAAATAGCATATTCTATTCTAATGCTTTTTTAAAGAAAGTCAATTCTTTTTCAATATTTTCTCTAATATTTTCCTGCTTTGACTGGGTGCGTATTTTAGTATGATACGGGAAAGTGCACAATATGCATCATGTAAATCAGGAAATTGACGTAGAATCTGTAGGTGCTTCCTTATCGTGGTAATATCTCCTCGCACAATCGGACCACTTAGACTTTCTTTCGTCCCGTATGTCTTTATATTATTCAATGTTTCGTTAAGTATCTGAACGACAGCTTTTTCAAAAGTTTTTTTATCAAGTTTGGTTTTTCTACCAATTATATCGATTGCCTCAATCAGCGCGACGATGAAATTACTTGAATATACACCCAACAGATGGTAAAATGGTTTTGTCATTTTATCTATTCTGCGTATTGAGAAAGATTGTTTAGAGAAGATAGCAGGGACAATCCTTATCGCTTCTCTATCGCCTTGCAAAAAGATGGTATACCTACTTTTTTTTGGTGGAATAATAATTTTAGGAAATGTGGCGAATGGATGGATAGATGCACGATAAATATTTTTGCCTCCAGGAAATATTTCTGCTGGCAACAACCCGCTGCAGTGGAAAAGATATTTTTTTCCTTCTATATATCTACACGCCTGAAAGTAGGCATTTAATATCTCATCATCAGGTGTGGCAAAAAGTAGTGCATCAGAGTTTTTAATTAATTTTACGTAATCGGGATTTTGGGAAATTCTTAAAAGCTTTATTGCCCTTGCAAGTGCCTCTCTATTTTTGTCATAGACCCCCAATAGTAGATTTTGTTTTCTTAAAAAATAAGCCATTGTTAAACCGACGCGACCGCAACCAATTAGTCCAATTTTCATTTTTTTATCCTATATTTTGAATCACTGTTTCCATATCAGTGTAAAGGGCTACCGAATCACATTTCAATCTTGAGTCAATCTTGTTTACCAGATCCTTCAATATCCTGCTTGGACCAATTTCAAGAAAATATTCATATCCCAATGATTTTAAATTATTTATTGCACCAACCCAGTCAACCTTTGAAAGCATCTGTTTTTTTAAGGCATCTTTAATTTCCCTTGAATCATCCATTATCTTCTGTTCAACTACAGAATAGAATTTATATATTGGCTCTTTGAATTCTATCGTATCAAGAAAAGTTTCAAACTCCTTAGATACCTCTTTGAGATATGGGCTATGCCAGGCACCACCAACATCAAGAGGAATTCCTCTTCCGCGGTTTTCTGCTACAAAATGTGCAATCATTTGGATCCCCTGTTTTGAACCTGATATTACGATTTGGTTTGGTGCATTTATGTTTGCGATAACGACCGGCTCTTTAATTTTCTCGCTCACCCGGAGACATTCTTTTTCAAGTTTTTCTAAATCAATATTTATGATTGCCATCATTCCTCCCTGTTTGCCACCCTTTTCCATAACTTCGCCTCTTTTTTTAATCATTAGGATTCCATCCTTAAAATTTGTTATACCACAATAGACAATCGCAGTTGCCTCACCTAAACTATGTCCTAATGATATCTCACCTGTAATTCCCATATCCGCTAAAATCTTTACATATGCAAGCGAAACAAGGCTTATTGCTGGTTGTGCAACACTTGTCAGCCCACTGGTTTGATTTGCCTTATCTCCCCATAGATATTCTTTTATATCGTAACCGAGAAAATCGCAACCCTGGTCAATGACCTCCTTTGCTTGTTTATATTTATTATATAGCTCCCTGCCAATGCCGGGTTTGAATGCACCTTGCCCATCAAATAAGAAAACGATTTTTTTCATTTTATTGCTCCTTTCTTAAATTGTTGCTATTGCCAGTCCTATTGCCAATTCCTTTGTATGGCTGATGCTGATAAAAATTTGTGATATATTAAGATTTTTACAGACTTCTTTTGCCTTCCCCGATAATACTACATAGGGAGCACCGCTCTTCTCATTGAGAATTATAATATTCTGATAACTTATACCCTGCCGCCACCCTGTCTTTATTGCCTTTAGGACTGCTTCTTTCACGGCAAATCTTCCTGCAAGTTCTTCGTAGCAAAATGCACCGCGGTTTGAGAATTTAATTTCTTCGGGTGCAAATATCTTTTCAATAAACCTTTTGTGCCTTTCAATTGCCGATTTTATCCGACCTACCTCAATGATATCAATACCGATGCCGAATATTTCCATTTATTTTTTTATTTCAATTCCAGTTACTGAAGGACACTTTATTTTTACCTTCTGGTATTTTCTCCCGATCGCCGGTTTTTTTACAAGATATCCACCGATCTCAATTCGGTATGCATCAACCGTTCCTACAAGTACTCCCCTTTTGTCTTCATACCATTTAACCGAACGCTTCTTGGAATTGACTGCGCAGATGATATTCAACTCGCCCGGGACTGTTGTTAAAAGGTCTTCAGCAGATGGAGTTACATGAGCTTTTGTTTCACCAAATACAGTATGCGAATGAAATTCACCAATGTATTCAAGGCCTTCAGCCATTAATCTTAAAATAGAGTTGACCCGTTCTACTCTTTTTAGATCAACCGTAACATGAGCAAATCCACTTTCTGCAGTCTGATATGGTATGGCATATTCTACAACATATTTATTTTCGCCTTTCACACCAATGAGATAACCAATTGTCTCCTTTTTAAAAGTTTCAATTGATGACGAGATAATAGACAGAAAGGCAGGTAGGCTGAGATAGGCTTCAACCGTGGTTTTTGATGGTGTTTTTTCAGTCTGTTCCATGTTCATATTTTTCAATCATTTTTGAGATTCTCTTAATACATCGTTCTTTACCAATCAATTCCATTGTTTCAAAAAGTCCGGGTCCCGCTTCGGTCCCGGTAATGTAAACCCTTAACGGATGTATCAATTCCTTTGCCTTAATCTGTTTACTGTTACAATAATCTCGCAGAGTTTCTTCTATATTCTTTGCATCAAAAAATTTTATACTTTCTAAATTTTGCTTAAACTCTTTAACCAGCGATAAACTTTTGTTATTAAAATATTTTTTCAATGCCTCAGGTTCATATTCAAAATCATCAGTAAAAAAATATCTTGCTTTTGTGATATCTTTTAATACTTTCAATCGTGGTCTCATTAATAGGCATATGCGGTCTAACCACTCTTTTTTATTGCTGTAGTCATCTTCAGTCACAAGACCGGTAGAGATTAAAAAAGGTTTAATCTGATTAAGAAAATTCACCTGGTCAATGCGATTGATTATGTAATGGTTATTAAGCCAATCTAATTTTGTTTCATCATATATCGCATTAGCAGGGTTTATTCGTTCAAGTGAAAAGAGTTCAATCATCCTTTCTCTGCTCATAATCTCTTCATCACCACCAGGTGACCAGCCTAAAAGTGCCAGAAAGTTAACGAGGGCATCAGAAAGATACCCCTCTTCTCTATATTCAAGAACCGAACGTGCACCAAGCCTTTTAGAGAGTTTCTTTTTGTCTTTACCAAGGATTACCGGCAGATGGGCAAAATCTGGGACGGGTATATTAAATGCATTATAGAGTAATATTTGTTTCGGTGTATTGGCGATATGTTCAACACCACGGATAACATAATTTATCTTCATCAGAAAATCATCTATTACACACGCAAAATTGTATGTCGGCATACCGTCTGATTTCATAATTACAAAATCTTCAATATCAGCGGCTTCTTTTTCTACTTCTCCATGTATGATATCAGTAAATGTAATTTTTTTATCAAGTGGTACAGCAAATCTTAATGCCGGCATTATCCCGGCTTTTTTTCGTTTATTTATTTCTTCAGTTGAGAATTTATCACGACAGCGGTGTTGCCAGTTCATTTTTTTATTAAAAAATTCAGTTCTTTCTTTTTCTATTTCTTCTTGTGTGCAATAGCACCAGTAAGCCTTATTCTCTTTTATCAATCTATGGGCATAATCATTATAAATTTCTTTCCGTTCAGACTGAAAATATGGACCATAGTTCCCATCTTTCCCAGGACCTTCATCCCAATCAAGCCTGAGCCAGCCTAATGATTCAAGAATTATTTTGGTCATTTCTCGGGAAGACCTTGATGTGTCGGTATCTTCTATTCTCAGGATAAACTTACCATTATGATGCCGTGCAAAGAGCCAGTTATATAATGCAGTGCGTGCACTGCCAATATGAAAAAAACCGGTAGGACTTGGTGCTATTCTGACTCTTATCTCCTGATTCATAATCTTATAGAAAATTTTTATGCAGAATAAACTCTACCACTACATTTAAAAAAGCCTATCAAATAAAAATGTCCACGGAGAGGGGAAATTCGAGCTTGATTTTTCCTTTGACCATCAGTTTATAATAAGAAAGAATCATGACGAATCTCCATCCCTATAGTTCTTCAGCATTTATCTTACTATATCTACTACCCTTAGACCCACTACTTGCTTACGGAGAGGGGGAGATTCGAACTCCCGTCCCACCTTTCGATGAGAAACCGCTTAGCAAGCGGGTGCCTTCGACCACTCGGCCACCTCTCCAAAGGGGGAGGATTCCCCCTTTTCTCCAAAAAGTTTGGACAAAGCAATACTTTTTGGAGACCTCGGAACCCCCTCGTTAACCTGTTCTTACGCATCATCCCTTAATCCTTCAGGTCTGCTCTACCAGAAAAAATTTCAAATCAGGCAAACCACCGCAACAGTTCGTCTGTGGTTATTGGGCATGGATGCTGGTACGGTCTTTGGTCTATGGGATTTAGACTATTCCCTAAACCCATTTACCAATCCATCTTCTCAACCATAACCCAAAAACTATCTTTTTTAGCTTTTCCTACTCTGTTTCTTATCTACGGAGGGCGAGGGATTCGAACCCCCAAGGGATTGCTCCCGGCGGATTTCAAGTCCGCTGCCTTACCGATTAGGACTAGCCCTCCTTGATTAATTATAATCAATTTTAGTAAATTGTCAATCAAACCCGAACTTTTTCAATAAGTGTATAATTTTCAGAGTCAAATTTTAAGATTTGTAATGTCGGGGGACCTTATTTACAGTTCTCCAGTAAGAACTTGTAGTTAGGTTATCCAATAGTACTGGTGGGAATAGCGCAATATTGGGATTTAATTCAGGCATAATCTCTTTAGCATACTCAAGGGGTGTCTTGTTGTCAAGGTTATCTCCCATATGTCTCCGCTGGGTATTGTAGTATTTTATTG
>JBDRWA010000023.1:0-20064 GCA_039802145.1 Caldifarciminota bacterium
ATGCCCTCATTCGTATCAGGTATGCCTCAATCCAGCCACGTGCCTTATCAGGATGGTTGATTGCATGGACTATGGATTCATGGTCAAGTTCATTTATCCGGTCATTTGCGGACCTTATTGCATCAATAGAAATCTTTATTGCGGTCTGGACATCCATCCTTTCTGGATTTATATCAATCCCGAACCATCCATTGTATGAATGCATCTTTAAGACATATAACAGTGCCTCAAATTGTTCTGGTGCTACAACCCCGATATTCAAATCCTGGTCAAAATTTCCAAGGGGCTGGGAATTGAGATGCATATGGGCAAGTCGGGCTTCGCTCAAGGGTAGTGAATAGGCATAGGCGAGGTCTTCATAAGCCATGAGTGCATGTCCGACTTCTGGATTCATACAGCACAACTTATGCCCCTGTTTCAATAATGCAAGGTTCTTTTTGTTCTTTAAAAGGGATTCCACTTTGTGGCACAAGAGCAAACCTTCTGCAGTGGTGCCAAAAAGTATTCTGCCCCGTGGCTCATAAGGTTTTGGTTCAAATGCAATCCGCACACCCGGGACTGTGTCCATTGCTTGTGCAAGCCCCTGGGCAAATCTATCCCACATTTGAAAGAAATCAATCCCGAATGGATTTTCATAACCATCAATACCGGGCCAGACAACCGCAAAATCGGTATTGAGTTCTTTATTTAATCTCAGGGTTTCTATTGTCAGTTCAATCGCCTTCTGTCGGTATTTTTCAATTGGATTTGACAGAGAGCCGAATTCAAAATCCTTATCCCGGAATAAAAGGGGGACGATTGTGACGAGTTTCATTCCAGTTGACCTCAAAAATTTCTTCCACAATTCAAGATTTTTTTCGTTTATTTCATTGGGATAATGTGCCTCAATGCCGGTAAGTCCATAATCCAAAAGCTTATCAGCGATATCAAGCCGTTTTTTTATACTTAACTCTTTTTTATATTTATCATGAAATCTTGAGTCCGGGGGAGAGAAATACCAGATACCTGCGGAAAATTTTAAATTGAGTTTGAAATTTTTCAAATGCTGAATGAGTTCTTTTGGGCTCCGGCGTTTTGCCTGTTCCCGTAAATCAACGATTGCCATTTAACCTCCTGAGTTTTTGAAAAATTAAATTTGCAAAATCTCTTTTGCCTTATTTATTAACTCTCGGGCTTTTCTTTTATCATTTGCTTCAGCAATGATACGAACAATCGGTTCGGTATTTGATGGGCGGATATGAATCCATTCATTCTTTGTGGTTATTCTGATACCATCAGTAAGGTCAACTTTACCCTTGAATTGTTTTAAAATCAATTCTCTTTTTTTCTCAAAACCAATATCCGAGAGCTCAACCTTGTCTTTGAGCATAAAATAATCAGGATAAGATTTTACTATTTCTGAAATTTTTTTATTACTCTTTTTAAGCATTGCCAGAATAATGCCCGCGCCGGTCAATGCATCCCTGGTGCGATTTACCCTTGGATATATCACACCGCCATTACCTTCACCACCAATCACTGCCTTTACCTCATTCATCTTTGATACTACATTTGCCTCACCGACCCTTGTGCGATAAAGCGGACATTTATGTTTACGTGCAATATAGTCCATCAAACTTGTGGTTGACAAATTTGTCACAATCGCCCCTTTTCTTCGGTTTAAAATATAATCTGTAGCAAGCACAAGGGTCTTTTCCTCACCAATCGCATTTCCTTTTTCATCAACGATTGATAGTCTATCTCCATCCGGGTCAAGGGCAAGACCCAAATCAAGGTTATATCTTTTTACAAGTTCGCATAATTTGGTGATATGTTCAGGCGTTGGTTCCGGTGGTCTTGGAAAGCGTGGTTTGAAATTACAATGTATTTTATACACCTTACAACCCGCCATTTCAAGGAGCGAAGGCAGGGCTTTTGAACCCGCACCACAAACTGCATCAACGCCAATTTTCAATCCGAGTTTTTTTAATTTAAAATGATTGATTATTTCTTTTATGTGTTCTTCATAAGGATTTTTATAATCAGTGCATTCACCAAAATAGCCCATAAACTCAATTATCTTATCAGGGTAAAGTTCAAAAAAATCAATAAATACTGAAAATCTTCTGAATTCCTGTTCATTAATAAATTCACCCCTTGAGGTAATAAATTTTATCCCATTCCATTCCGGTGGGTTATGACTGGCAGTTGCGACCGCTCCACCATCTGCCTTTAGTTTTTTGACCATAAAAACGACTGTTGGTGTGGGAACAATCCCGAGGTCTATTACATTACATCCCATCATATTAAATCCATCTATGACACCACCACCTATCTGTGAATGTGAATCTCTTGCATCATATCCCACAACCAATTTTTTTGCATTTAAGAAGAATGCATATACCTGTGCATAGAAACCAGCGCTTGCATATCCTAAATCCTTAAACGCAATCCCTCTCAATCCTGAGACAGAAAAAATTCTTGGCATGAATTAGTATATAAAAAAAATAAAAAATGTCAATTAAACAGATTGAGAATCAGGAGGAAGGATGGTTGGCGGTGGTATTACAAGATTTATATCTTCCAATTTTACATTACCCTGTTTACTTACCCTCAGAATTATTGCCTGATACGGTTTGAATTGTAAATTTATTTCGTTTCGGTGCCCTGCATAATTTATTACAATTTTTATATTCATATCGGTTTCACAGAAAGATTGCCCGTAACGCATTGGATAGGTTATTGACCTTGTCATTGGATGGCTGAAGAAAAGTATGAGTTCATCATCCACTTGCCGACACCAGAATTCAGGTATAAAAGCTCCTTCAATCAATGGTGGTTTTTGTGCGGTCTTCTGTAATATCCCGCTCACACTTTTCTGAGAAAAGAGTTCTCTGAGAAGGTCGTCATATCTTTTATCTTTGTTAAAACCAGGCTGGCTCGGTTTTTTTATGATACATATCGGACAACCCATTTTTGCAAGTTTTATTAAATTTTGTAATGCCTTAATATCAAGCCAGTCAAGTTCAACATACAGAAAGTCAAAATCCATTCGTCCGATTTTCAGACGGCCATCAGTATATTCTGAATTTTCAAGGAAATGATTGGTCACCCATATTGGTCTGAATCCTTTTAAATCTTCAGGAAATTTTACATACTGCAATTCCCAGTGGTAACGGGCGCTCGGACGCTGTAGTTCCTCAGGCAGTTCATTCTGTATCCATGTATCTTCAAGGGGTAGGTAGACTGCAACCGGACCATAAGGCTTTCCTGAACGCATCAAATTACTCACCTTTTCAAGATATTGATTGAAATCAGGAAGTTCTTTTACAAAATTGCAATTCGGTCCGGTATGGACTGTAGCATAAAACCGATTTTTGCCACCAGGTGGGTTATAAGGCATCCCGTGCCAGACAATGAAATTTATTCCGTTGGCAAAAAGCGCATCAGCAAGGAGTTTCAAATCCGCAATCTGCTCTTTTTCCTGATATGGACCTGGACCAGGATAAGGTAGCCAGCCATAGATACAGGTAAATGCTTCAGCCGAGACTATATCTTTACCGCTCAATGCACCGGCTGAGGCAGGAATCTGGGAAAAGTGGGGGTCAAATAGCAATGACTCACTCTCGGGCACATCCACGACTGAATACGCTGCAAGTAGATCGGCCGGTGCACCATGACATTGGACACGGGAGATACAATCGAGTCTGTGGCATATTTCGGTAAATGGTAAGTAAAATTCATTGATAACCAATCGGGAAATGAGTTTGCGATAATCATAACGCACCGATTGTCTTTTGCTCAAATCCCTGATATACAATCTTATATCGTAACCAAATTCATCCATAAACAAATTTTCAAATCCATCAGTCCATAACAATTCGGTATCCACTTCCCAGGAATCACAGAATAATGCCGAAGGGCTTATTTTTAATGCGGGCTCAAGTGCCCTGCCCATTTTTTCGGCGTACCTTTCAAGGGCATAGTGGTCAAGATGGTTCAAGATGAAACCCTGTTTTGAATGGGCAATCTCCCAGGATTTTTCCAGACGCTGGGGAGATAGTCCATAAAAATTCTTTGCCGCATCCTTTTCATCAATAAATGAACCACCAAAGGGCCATGAAGTTCCAAAGGTAAAATCGCAACCCAGACCAATATTTGTAGCATATTCTTTGGCAAAGGCGACGGCCCTACTCCATTCTTCAGAGAGCCATTCTGGTCCGGGCTCAGAATTGGGCAGGGGATACATAAAAGCGATTTCCACACCACCGAAGTTATTTTTCTTACACCAGTCAAGTTGATATTTGACTACTTCTGGCTCAATCTTTCCAGAAAACCACCACCAGCGGACATAGGGTTTGGAATTTTTGTAAACTTCTTTTACCGCGCTCATCAAAACTTATTATACACCTATTTATCCTGGTGTCAAGGAAAATACCTCTTACTTTTCCTCTCCTATATATTTTTATTATCTTCTAAACTGACTATTGACTTGTAATCAAAAATGATTACAATTGTTATCAAAAAAGGTGTCAAGATATGGATCCTGTAAAGAAGATTTTGAGTAATCTCAGTGTGTAAGATTTCTTAAATAATCAACATGGATAATCCAAAAATATTTTTGATTGGAGACGATAATGACTTACGATGAATTTATTGCGGCTTATCTTGCCAAGGGCTTGATAAAGAAACAAAAAGCAGATTTAAAGGAAGTGGTGAAGGTTCTTAAAAGAGCCCGAATTGACTTGAAAATTGCAAAGGTTAATATCGAGATTGATGAAGGCATCGTCTATTCGGTTGCATATCTTGCTATGCTTAGAGCGGGGCGGGCATTGATGTTATTCAAAGGATTCCGTCCTGACGATGGCAATCAACATAAGACTGTAGTGGAGTTTACTGCATATTATTTTGGGTAATAAATTTAAGACGCTCGTTGCACATTTTGACCGAGTGAGGCGCAAGCGTAATATATTTATGTACGATATTGAAGTATCCATATCTGACTCAGAGGCGAATACGGCTTTTGAGACAGCGGTAGAATTCGTTAATCTGATAGAAAAAAAGATTAAAGAAGAACAACCACAAATAGAACTTGAATTTTAGTTAAAATTATCAAATTGAGATAAACATCTCGCCCGTTTTGTCCGCAAGAAAGAGTGGCGGACTTTTCAGTTCAGGGCGGGACACCCTGCGGACTAACTACTTTTAAAATGGAGAATGCATACATCCCATTCACTTCAATAGTTTTTTTGATAAATCATTGCGCCAATGGCATAATGACGGAATAGGGTATTCTGTAGAGACCGGTAAACCAAATTCCATTATTCCAGAATTCTGGAATAATGGAATGGTAGAATAAGGCGTCGGGTGATAATAGATAATGATGCAGTTTTGAATTATCTCTTCAGAAAAGGATATTGGAATTCAGAATTGCACAATTGTGCAATTGTCAAATTGTCAAACGGCAATATCGTATGAGTAGTTTTTAACCGCGACACACCACATTACCCTTCTCTCTTTTCTTCGGGGAAACCCCCTCACCCTTCCCTCTCCCCCTTGGGGAGAGGATTAAGGTGAGGGGCATCAAGGTAAGTTTTAAGACGTTGCAGGCACAGGTCTGCCATTATGAATTATATGAAATTTCTGTTTGTTTTATTGAATTAAAAAAGGCTTTATTTATAATATTAAGCCAGCCTTTGATTTACATATCAATTATTAGTGCAGGACTAACTTTTGGGTTTGCATTTTTTATTTTTGCAAGGCTAACCTCTGGTTTTGAAAGAACCATCGGTTCTTGAAGAAAGCCTTGTCCTACGAGAGGGAAAATCTGGTGATTTTTAATTGTCGAGCAAGCTCGACCACTACAGAAAAATAACATGAATAAAAGTAGCGAGGACTCAGTTTGGTTGCCCGTTGACTTTATACAAAATGGAATTATAATTTTCTATGGATAAACCACGGATTATTTTGAGCAGGTGTTTTTGTGAAGCGGTGCGTTATAACGGCGGGATTGTGCAGGAGAAGTTTATTGAACGATTGGAAAAACTTATCATTAAACAGGTAATTTTACTTTCGCATTTGAACACCCTCAAGTTTTTTTAAAATATCTCTCGCCCTTATTCCAACAGGAAAATTTGGATATTTTATAACCAGGTCTTCAAGAATTTTTATCGCCTCTTTCTCCCTGCCAATTTTAAGGTCTATCTCTGCAACGAGCAATTTTGCCTGATGAATACAACTTGACGGAAAATCTTTATTTAACTGTTCAAGCGCTGATAGTGCTTGATTATATTCATTCTTTTGGTAATAAACGAGCGCCAGATAATATAATGCATAATCACCAATAACTGTCTTGATAAGATTTCTTAAACTATCCTCAGCCGGTTTTAATTCTCCAATTTCGTATAAATTGATTACCTTTCCCAATTTTTTTAATAATAAAGTATCTTTGCGAGCGGATTCGAATAAGTAAAGCCTTTCAAGCGCATCATTTGCGTATTTCGCATTTGAATATTTCGCCGCTGTCTTAAGATATTGTTCCCGCGCGGATAATAATTCACCCTTAAAGAACAGATTCTCACCGATTAAGTAATTGAACTCTGCCTGCTCTTCAAATCCAAATCTGTCTTCATATTTTTTTAAATAATTATTAGCACTATCAAATAACCATGACCTGCGGTATGCGTTATTCAATTCAAGAATACAATGATAATCTGGATTTATCTCAATCAAACTTTTTAGTGAATCTGTAGGCCCCAAAAAAAGAATTAGAATGATCACTCTTGTTCCAACAATGCCCTGAAATATTCTCTTATATAAATTTCATATTCTTCAGGATGAGGCTGTTTCAATGCCCTCTGGATTATTTCCATTAATTCATCGCGTCCCAATTCTTGAGGTAAAGGAGCTGGTGAGGGATGTTTTATATCTTCTCCAGGCTTACTTTTTCTCTCTTTTGTCCAGTCTTCCTGTCTTATTGACCTTTCCGCATCAAGCAATCGGGAAATTATCAATTGCTGACGTTCTATGAGTTCTCTATCAATCTTATATTGGTACAATGCCTCTTCGGTTTCTTTCATCTCTTCAGTAATTTTATCAAGAAGTTCTTGAAATCTTCCTGCCTCAGGTGAACCTTTCAACGATTCAAGTGCCTGTCTTAATTCACGCTGTTTTCCGGCAAGGCGTTGAACCTGTGCTATTTGTTCAGGGGTCAAACCACTTACAGACAAAGGGAAAAGATTAAATATTGATTGTCCAATACCCATTTGATTCTGGGTCAATGAAGATAAGTCCTTTAAAAATTGGTCAATTCCTGTGGATGACCCGCTACTTTCTCCTGCCTTTTTTAAACTCTGAATCATTGATATACCGGCAAGATTCAATTGCCTCATTGCCTCCTGTGCATGTGATTTACCTTTATCAGCAAGATTTGATAATGCAAGTTCCATCTCCTTCAACGCTTTGCTCAATCTCTTACCGATATCTGGTCCCACAAAGATACTTTTTACCTGCTGGGCATAAAGACTTTCGGCTAAAATCTTTGTAGCATTGATTATTTCTGATTGTCGGTCAGGGTCTATTTTTTCTGATTTAAGAAGTTCTTCTTCAAGTTTGGATAGTTCAACAAGCTGATTCAATGTCTCAAGTAATTTTTTTCTTAAATTTGCCGCCCTGCCTTTGGTGAGCTCTTCATATAAGCGCTGTAAATCTTCGGAGAGTTTATTTAATCCTTTTCTCAGGTCGTCTGATTTCATATCTCCTTGAGACATGGAGCCTGCCTGCCTTGACGCCTGTCTTAATTGGTCAGATATATCCTGTTCCATTCCTTCGGATTCAGCAAGCTTTTCAATCTCTTTGGCAAGACTATCAATCGCACGGTACAGAGTATCAAGAGATTCCTTCAGTCCTTCCATCTTTTTTAAATCTTCAAAATTTTTTAGGTCATCTGCCTTTTCAGCGAGTATTTTTGCCTGTTCAGCGAGTTCTCTTAATTTTTCTTCCTGTCGATACCTTTTTAACAATTCAAGCGTCCTTTCCAGTGCCTTAGCAAGTTCTTCCTGTGCCTCTTTTAATTGTTCCACCGCCTTTTTCATTTCATCAGGATTTTTATTCATCGCTACCTTTAAATTCTCAAGCGCCTTTTTCAGTTCTTCCGGCGCAATCTCTTGAAGAATTTTTGTTATCTCCTGTAATCTCTCAATTGATTTCTGGTCAAGTAATATTCCGCTCTTCAATTTTTCAATTGTATTTTTTAATTCTGATTGCCACTCCTCTATCTTTTTCAAAACATTTTCTTCTTTACTTATTACCTCTTTCAATTTTTCATTATCAAGATAAGATAATTCCCGTTCGCGTTTGAGTTTTTCTTCAAGCCTCTTAATTTCGCTGATGCCCTCCTGATGGACTTTTTCTAAATCCTTTAAATCTGCCTGGACAACAGCTTCTTTTCCCTTTACTTCTTCATATATTTGTTCCATTGTCGGAAAATAAACATAATATGACTTGCTCTTCGTTTTCTGGCCAGCATTATCTTGCACTTCAACAAAATAAGAAACCCTATCACCCGGAAGCATCCTCAGTTCTCCTAAACTCCATTCATAAAAGATTGTATCCTCCACACTTCCTTTTTTGAATTTAAGCTCAACTTTTTTCGTATCTTTAAGTTGATAATAGAAATCCACTTTTTTTAGTCCGTAATCATCACTGCATTTTATACCGATTGCAATCTTCATATCAGGGGGCATATTGATGTTATAACCAGGGAAAAAGATTTCTACAAAGGGTACAAGGTCGGGTATTGTATATATTGTTATTGCCTCGCTATAAGAAGATTCACCAAAAATCTGTAAATATGCAGTGCCACTCGTATAGATCTTAAAGTCACCAGAGAATCGATCTTCATCACAGGTAAGTTTCATTGTATCATTGAAAATCAATCTTGCCTGTTTTAAAATTTGAGATGCCTTCCCTTTTAATGTTACCTTGGTACCTGCAGGAACAATTAGTTGCCTTTCTGTCTTAATTTCATCATGTAAATGTGTATATGGCGGATAATGGAGGTAAAAAGTCAATTCTTTTAAATTAATGGGTTCAATAACATCTATTCTATATTCTTCAGTCTTTATTCCTGCGAATTCAAAATGGTAATTGAATGCTTCAATTATATCTATTTTTTTATTTGCTATCCCATTAACCACAGGCAGTCTAATCCTGTTTGTAGCAGAATCTGAGTTGTAAATAAATATGACATTATCAGGGAGATAGGGTCCAAAAAGGGTTATCTGGATATTTGAATTCTCATTTCTGTTAAACCTCTGTGATTGAGGTGTGATAATATATCCAATCCTGTGATTCAATGAAAACCAGAACCGCCCTGGTAATAAAACCGGGAACAATAGAGAAAGTATTAATGAAATAAGAAAGAGTGAAATTGTAAGATTCAAATTTTTCTTATCTACAAAATTTTCTATTTTTATATCCTTAAATTTATCTTCGGTAGATTCAATAAATGCTGAGACCAGCTCTTTTGAGTAACCTTCGCGGTGCCCTTCAGAAAATTGGGAAATCTGTAAACTACTTATCAGCTCACAATTTGCACTAATTTTTCTATCAAGTTCTCTTGCCCACTGCTCAAAATCTTTCCTGCGATAAAATAGCATCGGAATTAATCCGATAAGTCCATATAAAGGTGATTTTAATAGAAAAAGGGCAACAGTTGTAGCGATCAGAACCACAGCAAGGGTTAATATAATAAGAGAAAGAATATTAATTAATCCCTGTCTCCTGGCATAATCTTTTACTTTCTTAGCAATTATATTCATCGCTGGGTTAAGGCATACACAATAATATTTATCCCCATCCTCAAAGCCTGTTCGCGCTTCTCTGGTGGGTCATTGTGGACATCGGGGTCTTCCCAACCGTCTCCCAGGTCAGTCTCATAAGAATAGAATACTACAAGGCGATTGTTATAAAATATACCAAAACCCTGGGGCGGTTTGTTATCATGCTCATGGATTTTGGGAAGCCCTTCTGGAAAATCATAAAAAGAATGGTATATGGGATGGTCAAAGGGTAATTCAATCAATGGTGAATCAGGGAATACCTTTGCCATTTCTTTTCTGAAAGATGAATCCATTCCATAGCAATCATCAGCATGCAAAAAACCACCGTTTATTAAATAATTTCTTAAAATCTTTATCTCCTCTTCTATAAATCTCACCGTTCCATGTCCAGTCATATAAAGATAAGGATATTTAAATAAATCAGGATTTGTGAGTTCTATTACAACTTCTTTTGGTGCAGCACGGATTGTTGTCCTTTCATTTATTGCCTTTAGTAGATTGGGCAAAGAACTCGGGTCACAATACCAGTCTCCCCCACCACCATACTTAAGCCGTGCAATGGTAAAATCATACTGTGCTAACAAAAGAAGTCCTAAAAACAGAAATGGCATATTTCTATTATAAACTGAAACAAATGGTTGTCAAGAATAAGAATTTCTAAACCAACTTCCTAAGCCAGCAGTTCATTTTTCAGTTTTAATTTAAAAGAATTAATTTTTTTATCAACTCTTCGTTTTTTGTGCGTGCTAAAATGAAATAGATTCCTGCAGGAATTTCTTCGCCTTTGTTGTTACGGCAATTCCAGTAGATATTGTACTCGTTTACGGCCGATTTTTGCCTGACTATGAACGATTTGATGAGAATCCCAGCAGGGTTATATACAAAAATTTCAATATCGGAATGCACTGGACCTCTTAAATGGAATGTAGCATTATCCCTTGCAGGATTAGGTAAGACTATAAAATTAAATTTCTGGTCAATGAGATTATGAACTTCTTCTGTTTCCGTAATACCTACATTATTTTTTACCCTCACCCGCATACTATCTACACGACTGTTTCCATATTCATCTGAGGCAACTACCTTAACCCAGTAGTATCCATCTGGAACAGATAGCGTATTCCAGCCCTGTAATGAATCTGTACCTTCAATTATTGTGTCCCCATCGGTATTTGTAAATATAAAATATAATCGTCGGTTGAGAGAATCGTAATTGCAGTTTGAATTACAGGTTGCATCGTCTTTGTATATAGTTCGCACCTGAGAAGACGAGTATGCGTCAAGTGATTCAGAGAATTGGAAACTTATCATCGGTGGAACAACATAATTGAAAAATGTATCCCGAATAGAATAAACGAGTTTGTATGGTCCACACCACCACAAGCGGTGATTTATCTTGTCTTCAACCCGGCAGATAAAATCAACAGTGCCATAAATGCTGTCGGGATTGAGATATGTGCTGGTGTTGTTTCGGCATACGGCAAATCTGTATCCAGAGACTGCATTTGAAAAAACAGGAGATGTAGAATCATAATCAGGATTAAACTCAGTAAGTGGATTTTTAAAAAAACCACCATACGAAGACCACTGGACACCAGAGTTACGATTTTTTGAAAAATGATTATGATGGAAATTCGCAACGGCCCAGGTCACAACCCGCGCAATTGTATCACCCACATAGACAGTATCACCAACCTGGACCTGTATCTGGTCCATATGGTAATACTGGTAACCCATACAGAACGCCGCACCCGCTGAGTCACCAACGCTTATTCCCCGATAAAGTGTTCCACTATTCCATATTGCCTTTACATAACCATATTTGATTGCGGTAGTGGGCCAGAGTGCCTGGGTCATAATATCATTGCCGTTATGGACATACGGACCGCCTCCATAATCCTGATATAGCCCCCAGGAATTACCAATCGGATGGACTTGATTCTGCGGTGGATGGGGCCAGGGCATCTGGCTGTATGCCAATGCAATTATTGAGGAAAAAACAATATATCTCATATTTACCTCCATTAATGGGTGTAAGAGTATCTCAAAACTTCGGAATTAGTTCTAACAATGAAAGTACTATGATCAATGAATTTGACCTCAGGAATGGTTATATCCCAGTTATCGTAGTTCAAACCAGTATGCCATATTAAACCGTCATTAATATTGAAAAGATAAACATAACCCTTTTTATGCCTTGCACCGCTATTCCTGCCAAAATCTTCATCAAGTCCTGCAATGATTGTTTTATTATCCCGGGCAATATCAAGAGATATAAAATTTCGTTCAGATTTTTTTTCTTCATATCTTATAATTAACTGCCGATCACTAACACCATATACATAAAGATTTTTCCGGTCAATAAAGCATAAAATGCTATTATCTGGAGAGAATTTTATCTTACGAATAAATGGTGAAATGACTGGAATCCTTCCCCATTGACTTCCCCTGAAGAATAAAACTATCTCTTCATCCAATGCAAGCGCAATGTATGAGCCATCATCAGAAACCGCAAATGTATTACCTTTACCAAGGTTGTATAATGGAGTTCCGTCGGCTTTAAAAACGCGCAGTCCATTTAAGCCATCAAGGACGCAATAAACACTACCATCTGTTGAATATGCGCGTTGATTAAAAAAACCGATTTCCGCAGTATTATGTTTTACACCTTTTGAATCATAAAAATGGAGAATCGCCTTTCCTGAAATAGGTCCGTCAAAATCCGCACCCATTACCCAGCCATTATCGCTTATATCAACAACTGTATGATTGAAATTAGCCTTGGTGTAGATGATTCTATTAGAATTATCCTTGAGTATGAACTGATCAAATGGGACAAATTCGGAATTGCCGGTTCCGTAAGTGACAAGTGCGTAATATTTATGATTTGGTGAATAGATCACAAAAGGGTCAAATTGATAACCCTCGCTTTTTATCAATACTGGTTCAATCGCTCCTGCGAACAAGGGCAGGAGGTAAATAAAAAATTTCATAAAACCTCCTTTTCTATAAATTATAACCTAAAATAACTTTATGTCAACAATTACTCCCTCTGACTCCTCTCCATTTTTGTCCAAATTATTTTTGGTTCTTAAACTGCCGATTTATTATCAATGTAGTGGCCGAGTTTACTCGGCTTTTAATATTTAATAATTCAGTTACTCGCTGAGCATTCTCCATTTTTGAAACATAAATTCGTAAATTTGAAATGCCATCATATTATCAGATCTTTAAGTACTAATATCTGTTTTGACTTTTAAAAATTTATTTGTTGCGACCGGAAGTTACTCCAGCACAAAGACTATTGGATAATCAAAACTGAGGAACCCGAAACCTTAGAATATTTTATGTTCAATAGTGCCTGATTTGCGTCTTCTAATCTGTATTCATTTATTTCGGTCTTGATTTTGAATTTTCCTGCAAGATTCAAAAATTCTCTTACATTCTGCCTTGAAGTATGGGCAACCGAAGTAAGGGTTTTTTCTGGGTAGATATAAGAATAATCAAAACCTGGTAAAGGTGTAGTATAGATCCCTGCGGAAACAACAATCCCACCTTTATCAATCTTTTTCAATGCCTTGACCAGGAGTTCACCACTCGGTGCAAAGACGATCACTGCATCAAGCAATGTTCCCATATCCTCATCTATTTTACCCGTCCATTTTGCACCGAGTCTTTCCGCAAGTTTGAGTTCTTTCTCGGTCCGTGATACTACATAGACTTCAATCCCGAGATGATTGCATACCTGTAATAAAATATGGGCACTTGAGCCAAAACCAAACAAACCCAATCTTCCCGAATTCTTTAATCCTGTTGCCTTGAATGCCTGATAACCGATAACCCCTGCACACAGAAGTGGAGCAACTTCTTTATCACTATAATTTTCAGGGAGTGGATAGGTAAATTCTTCATCAACGATTACATATTCGGCAAAACCACCATCTGCATCATAACCTGTGAACATTGGATTTTCACAGAGATTTTCTCTTCCTGCTCGACAATATTTACACCTTCCGCAGGTCTTATACAACCAGGGAATGCCGAGTCTATCGCCCAGTTTATATTTTTTTGCATCTTTACCGAGTTTATCAACCCGGCCAACGATCTGATGGCCGGGAATTACTGGCATCTTATGTGGAGTTAATTCTCCTTCAACTATATGCAAATCAGTCCTGCATACACCGCAGAAATTTATTTTTAATCTGATTTCACTCCCTCTGGGTTCAGGAATTAGGACATCTGTTAATGTCAAAGGATGATTTTCAATCCTATCTTGTTTTTCCAGAACCATCGCCTTCATATTAGGAATATATTAAATTCAAAATCAAAGTCAAGAATTAAAATCTATTAATTCCAGAAAAATGCAGACCATTGCAATTTTGTCATGCTGGTTTTACTGAATATTTAAGTTCTTTATTAAGTCCTAACATTATTAAAAGCTAATTCTTCAGCAAATATATCTTATAAAAAATACCTATGAAAATTCTCAATATCAATTCATATTCTGCCATTACGCCAATTGGCGTAATGGTTTTAATATATGTGTAATCAATAAAATGAACCTCTTCTCATAAACTTTCGTGCAATCTCTTTGTTAGAACCTTCTCTTATAAAAATGGCAGGCTGGTTGCTGCCCTTTTCGTTCGTAATAATCCTGATGATAATCTTCAGCTTTGTAAAATTTTGAGACTGGCAGAATTTTTGTGACGACATCATATCCCTTTGATTTAAGAATTTCAATCAATCTTTCGGCAACTCTCTTTTCTTCTTCATCATTGTAGAAAATTACGGATTTATACTGTTCGCCAATATCCGGTCCTTGACCATCAGGCTGGGTCGGGTCATGAATTTCAAAGAATAGTTTCGCCAATTCCTCATACGATACCTTTTGTGGGTCGTAAGTGACTTCTACAGTTTCATAATGACCGGTTTTTCCAGTCTTTACATCCTGATAACTTGGATTTTCCAACGAGCCGCCCATATAACCCGATACCGCTGATATTACCCCTTCTTTTTTATCAAAATAATACTCAACACCCCAGAAACAACCGCCGGCAAAATAGGCCTTTTTTAATATTGCCATAAGATATTACTCAAATTCTATCTTAATCGTGGCATCGGAAGAAAAAACTCCTGATGTAAACAATGAAAATATAAAAAGGCGTTGACCTAATGTTATTTGCTTCATTTGCCTCCTTTGATTTCTGCCCTGCTTACTATAAAAATATATATAAAATTCACAAAGTCAATTGCCAAAGTGCTAAGATATTCTTTAACCAGGTTTAAGGCGTAAACCTTGTATTTTTGCATTTCTTCAGTTACGTTCTAACATTTCATGATTTTAAAATTTTGAAATCTATTCCTTGCCATTCCATTATTCCATAATTCTAAAATTGTGGAATTGTAAAACAACTATAAATCCCGGGTTAATTGATTGTATTACATTATGGCATCATTCCTAATGATTTCACACTTTGATATTAAAACTTACTCCACTTTTGCAAAAAAGTGGATAGGTAAAAAGTATATGCCTGCCCTTAAGTCCAATTTGAAAATTACTGACTACTTGCTACTGACTACTTTTGCTACTCACAATAATTAGCCAATCGTAATTTTCAATGGATAATGTAAAGATTAGACTCTTACATCTCAGATATAGACAAAACATTAACTATGAATGAGCCCTCTTTGTATATTCTACTTTGAAATTATATTCACCCGAACCAACAGAATAGACTGCATAATTATCTTCCATTTTCAAAAATAGAATATCCTTGCCATCAATATGTCTTCCATTTTCGACTATCTTTTTCGCATCACTTGCAGGCACATAAATCGTTGCCGTTACATTACAGGGGATTTTAACGTTCAATTCGAAAACATCCTCTTTTAATTTCCAGTGAATAAAGATGGGACCATTTATTGATTCATATCTTGCTTTCACGTACGAAAATAACACACTGGGATGGGGCTTTATTATTATCTTTCTAAAACCTGCGCCATCAGTCTCAATTCCGGCTAAATAACCGTAAAGCCACTCACATACAGAGCCAAAGGCATAATGGTTAAAAGAATTCATTTCCGGGTTTTGAAATCCCTTTTCTTTTGTATAACTATCCCATCTCTCCCAGATTGTCGTTGCACCATTTATTATTTCATAGCCCCAAGAGGGAAATGTTTTATCGGTAATCAATCTACAGGCAATCTCGTTATAGCCAAATTTTGATAAAGCAGGAAGTAAATATTTTACCCCAATAAATCCTGTTGTTAGATGCCAGTTTGAATCTTTTATGAGTTTAACTAATCTATTAATTGCGGTCTTACGCATTTCTTTGGGTAGAATATCCATATATAATGCCATAGCATAGGCGGTCTGTGTTTCATTTTTTAAACACCCTTTTTCATTAAAATAATTTCTTATAACCTTCTTTCTAACCCTTTGGGCAAGTTGTGCATATTTCTTTGCATCTTTATATTTGCCAATGGCAAGTGCCATCTCCTGCATCATATCTAGATCATTAATAAAATAAAAATTAGCAATTAAATCGTTGGGCGTTGCCGGTCCCAAATGAAGCCAGTCGCCAAAACCCGCCTTTTCTATCCTTATGAGTCTTCCCGAACTCAAATTTTCTAAAAAGTCTATAAATGCTTTCATTTTTTTGTAATAATTTTCAATAATTCGGGTGTCATTGTATACTTTGTAAAGGATGTAAGGACAGATAATACAAGCATCCCGCCATCCCGGGCTTGATTTTTTATCAATCTTAAAGGGGTCAGGTGCGTAGTTGGGATAATTGCCGTTCTTCAATTGTTCATCATTAAGCGCAGCAATCCATTTTTCAAAAAATGTCACGATATCATTATTATATGCTGCCGACCTTATATAAATCTGGGCGTCTCCGCACCAACCCATTCGTTCATCCCTTTGTGGACAATCGGTCGGGATATCAACAAAATTTGACCTCTGCGTCCAAACAATATTATTATAAATCTTATTTATTAATTTATGGGAACATTTAAATGAACCATGCTTTTTTAAATCCGAGCTTAATACAATGCCGGTGACCGAGATCTTTTCTGGAAATGTCGGTAAGCCTGTTATTTCCACATATCTGAAGCCGTGATAGGTAAAATGGGGCTCCCATATCTCTTCCCTGCCTCTTCCTGCAAGTATATATATATCTGTACTTCTTGCCCGACGAAGGTTCTCACACATCAATGAACCGTCTTTATTAAGCATTTCCGCGGTTCTTATCACAATTTTTGTTCCTCTTTTTCCTTTCACGCGTATTCTTACCCTACCGGCAAAATTCTGTCCCATATCAAAAATAAAGATATTATCCTTTAATTTTTTAACACTAACAGGATTTATTTCTTTGATCACGCGGACCGGTTCTGAAGGATAGGACTCTATTATTCCCGCATAATCCTTTTTTATCTGCACCTGCTGCCATTTTGAAAAATCATAACCAGCCTCTGCCCATCCTTTTAATTCCCTGCGTCCATCATAGAATTCTCCCATAAGAAGGTCGCTGTATCTTATTGGTCCGATCGCTGCCTTCCAGGTCTCATCGGTAACCACAATTTCTCTTTTGCCATTATTATAATCAATCTCCATCTGGAGAAGGAAGGCAGGGACTTTACCGTAGTATTCCCTTCCTTTTCCGATATCTTTGAGAAGTCCAAAACCAACATAACCAGCATACCAGCCGTCACCAAGTACTACGCCGATTGCATTTTTTCCGAGTTTTAAAAATTTTGTGACATCATAAGTGAGATAATAGAGACGTTTTTCATACCTCGTCCATCCCGGTGTAAATATATCCTTACACACCCTTTTACCATTGATATACGACTCAAAAAAGCCCAGTGCGGTTATATAAATGGTCCCTCTTGTGAAATTTCTCTGTACTACAAATTCTTTCCGAAAATATGGTGGAGGTGGTAGTGTTAAATCCCTGTCTTCATTAAATGAATGGGTATCATAAGAAATCCATCTTCCTAAAAATTCCGCTTTATTTAAAAGACCCATGGTCCAGAATGCGTGTCTGCTCCATTTTGACGGAACGCCATTTTTATCCCAGACCATAACCTTCCACCAGCAGACCATTCGTGATTTCAGGGGAGCACCTTGATAGACGATATTATTCGTTTCGTTAGAATAGACCTTTTTTGAATCCCATAAATCTCCAATATTTTTTTTAAGCAGTTCTTTTTTACTGGCAACCAGAATTCTATAGGCGGTCTGTGCTTGATTGCGTTCATGAGAATTAAGTATCCAGCGCAGTCTGGGCTTTTTTGTGCTAATGCCAAGCGGATTTTCCTTATATTCACAACGTAGATTTTTAATTGATATAGATGAATATTCTGAGCTCATTTTGCCTATTTAATAATAATATCAAATTAAGTTCCAAAATCAAGGATGAACGTAGGTTTAGCCTTTATTCAAACTTGACTTTGTAGTTTGTGAATATATAATTTCCCTCATTTTAATAAAGAACAAATAAAAGGGGTGAACATTATGAAAGGCATTAAAAAAAGTTTTTTCGGTTTTATTATTTCCCATACCCACTGGGATAGGGCATGGTATTTACCATTTGAAAAATATCGCCTGAAACTTTTAAAATTGACTGAAAAACTTTTAAATATATTAAAATATAACCCAAAATTTAAATTTACCTTTGATGGACAGACAGTTCTGTTAGAAGATATTCTACAGATACATCCGGAGTGGGCAAGAAAATTAAAAAGATATATTACTAACGGTAAAATAATGGTCGGTCCGTGGTATAGTCTGCCGGACGAATTTTTAGTCTCCGGAGAGGCACTTATTCGGAATTTATTAATCGGTCAGAGAATGGCAGAAAAGTTTGGTCGGGTTATGAAAGTGGGATATACCCCTGACCCCTTTGGTCATATTGCCCAGTTACCGCAAATTTTGAATGGGTTTAGGATTGAGAGTTTTGTTTTTACGCGTGGAATGGATGATACGGGTGAAGATTTAGGAAGTGAGTTTATCTGGATTGCACCTGATAACAAAAGCAAGGTTATCGCCCATCATCAAATTACCAATTATTGCAACGCGGCTAATCTCGGATATATTTATGAAAATGGTAATCTGAGTTTGAGTTATGATAAGGCGGTTGAACAAATTGAAAATCTGTTGGCGAGATTAAAAAAATATGCCAGGGCGCCCGCTTTTTACATCAGTAACGGTTGCGACCATCTTGAACCCCAGCCAGAGCTGCCGGAGATTATCAAATACCTAAATATAAAGTGTGCTGATGGCCACTTCATTCAATCTACACCTGAAGACTTTTTCAATTATGTAAAAAAGTTTAGGAAAAAATTTAAAATCTATAAAAATGAATTAAGAGGGTCAAGATATGCCCCACTCCTGCCCGGTGTTTTTTCTTCAAGAATATATTTAAAACAACAAAATTTTTACTGTCAAAATTTATTAGAAAGATGGGTGGAACCATTTTGTGCTATTTCTCATTTTGTTACAGATCAAACTTATCCTGCGGCAGAAATAAATTATGCCTGGCGCACACTCCTCAAAAACCATCCCCATGATGACATCTGTGGATGCAGTATAGATGAAGTCCACAAAGAAGATTTAGTAAGATATATGCTGGTTTACCAGGTCGGTGATGGACTATTAACCAATGCATTAAAACAAATTGTTGCACATATTGATAAGCAAATTTCAAATTCTAATGATACAAACAAATCGATTGCATTATTTAATCCACTGCCATGGGATAGACAGGATCCGGTTGAAATTTACATTCCCCAAAATTGGATCAACGGTGAATTTTTGATCAAGGATTCAGCAAATAATCTTCTTCCCCATCAGATTCTAAAAAGGGAGAATGATAATTTAGTCCTAATGGTCAAACCCTGTTTGGTTCCATCTTTAGGATACGAAACAATATATATATCGAAAAATGAAACAAGGGCAAAAGATCTTCATGCCGATATAATCGTAAGTAAGAACACGATAGAAAACAGTTTTTTAAAAGTAACGGCAGAGAAAAATGGTACGGTTACAATTTTTGATAAATCGTCAGGGAAAATTTATAAAAATTTTAATTTATTAGAAGATACAGAAGATGTTGGCGATGAATATGATTATTCTCCTGCAGATAATTCGCTGACGATAACGAATGAAAATATTATTGCCGGGATTAAAGTTATCGAATCAGGTCCTATTAGAGCCTCCTTACTTATAAAATATAAA
>JBDRWA010000024.1:0-20025 GCA_039802145.1 Caldifarciminota bacterium
AATGATAAAGATAGGCTATAAGGCAAATTTTTAATGTTTCACGTGAAACATTGAGAGGAGGTAATTAAATTATGATAAAAGAACTCACCGATATAGATTTTTTTCAGGAAGTAGAAAAATCTCCAGTTCCTTATCTGGTTTATTTCTGGGCAATATGGTCACCAAATTGCATAACAATGACCCGATATATTGAAGAAATAGAGAAGAAATATGCTGATAAATTAAATATCGGTAAGGTGAATGTAGATAATGAGATAAAGACTGCTAATGAATATGATATTCAAAATATTCCCACTATCCTTATATTTGAAGGTGGGGTGGTAAAAGAGAGGATAATAGGGACAGTAACAAAAGAAGTTTTGTTAAAGAGATTAAATAAATACGTTGGGACAAAAACCAAGAAAACAAAGGGGGCAAAATGATAAAATCAATAAAACTTCTGTTAATAACATTTGCAATCTTTCAGATTTTTTGTTCAAATAAAGCAGGAAGTAAACCAGTTGCCACAGGCAATGATTTTACCCTGAATTCCCTTGAAGGCGAAGAATACACCCTTTCAAAACTTAAAGGGAAGGTTGTAATAGTAGATTTCTGGGCAACTTGGTGCCCGCCCTGTAGAAGAGAGATACCCCATCTTGTCAATTTTTATGAAAAATATAAAGACAAAGAATTAATAATCCTCGGTGTGAGCACTGAAGATCGGCAGACCCTGGAGACCTTTAAAAAAGAAAATAGTGTAACATACCCAATTCTCTTAGGAAATAATGAAGTTTTTCAAAAATTCGGAGTCCGTTCCATCCCACACACATTATTCATTGATAAAAAAGGAAATGTAAGAAAAACGCAGATAGGTTATTCCGACGATTTTCTCCCGGAATTTGAAACCCTGATTGAAACCCTAATAAATGAATAAGGTTTATTGATAATATGAGAGAGAAATATGATAACTTTAACTTGGAATAAAAAAGGATTGCAATTTACTGCCCGTGATGAAGAGAATCATAGTATAATCGTTGATACCGATACAGAAACTGGTGGTTTTAATCAGGGGTTTAAGCCAATGGATTTATTGCTCGTTGCGCTCGCAGGCTGTATGGGGATGGATATCGTTGCGATTTTACAAAAAAAAGGTGGAAAGATTGATTCATTCAAAATGGTTCTTAAGGGTGAAAAGAACCCTGAACATCCAAGAAGATATGTTAAGATATTTTATGAAATCGAATGTAAAGGTGATTACAAACGCGAAGACTTGGTCAGGTCATTTGAATTATCAAGGGATAAATACTGCTCGGTTCTGGCGACACTTAAAAATCAACCCGCGTTTGAATTTAAAATTTTATGAATTAGTCGCACTTATATACAACAAATTCCTGGTCTTCACAAAAGAGTAAATTATAACAAGAAAAATTTTGCCTGATAAATCAGACTTTTAAACCCTTAATATAAATTAAGATAAATTTATAAATTTTTGGTGCTTAAAAAATGGATTAGGCAAAGTACCCTTGACAGAATCCACAAATTTAATTATAATATAAAAAAGGGTACAATGAATATTGGTATCTTAATTTTAATACTCCAGTCAACTCTACAAAATTCCTCCCCCATTGATTTAAATATAGCACAGAATAGAAATTGGATGAAAGATTTTTATCAACGAGGTTCTATGCTGGATACCGAGGTTGTATATACACCCGCCCTGAGATTCCAGCGCTCTCCCGTAGCCCATTTCAACGGAGAAAATTTTCTTGTATTCTGGACAGATGAACGGAGCGATGAGAGGGATATATATTGTGCCAGGATTAATCAACAGGGGATTGTAATTGATACTACTGGGAAAATTGTATCTTCAGCATTTCGGTATCAGGACTTTGTGAGAGCCTGTTTTGATGGAGAAAAATACTTTGCGGTATGGCGGGATTTAAGGAATGGGCAGCAAATATATGGTGCCCGGGTTACACTGGATGGCACCGTAATTGATACCTCCGGAATAATGATTACAAATCAAGCACTTTTAGGCTATATTGATATTGCCTTTGGCAGAAGATGTTATCTTGTGGTCTGGTCTGTTGGCACCTGGCCGGATATATATGGCGCGCGGATTGATACATCAGGGATATTGATTGATACAAATGCGATTATAATAACAAATGCTTACCGCAATCAAAACTATCCAAAAGTGTCCTTTGATGGAACAAATTTTTTTGTCATATGGCAGGATGATAGAAACTACCCAACTACCTGTCTTTATGGAGCAAGGATAAATGAAGATGGCATATTGATTGACACTAATGGAATACGAATTACGAATATTAATACTTCCGAATCTTTTCCATCAATTCTGTATAATGGCGAAAATTACTTCATCGCATTTTCCTCTTTAGAAAATATATATGGAGCAAGAATGACCACCGGCGGCGTATTAATTGATACAAACTGGATCCCTATTTCCCTTGCCCCACGAAAACAGCTCCTTCCATCCATTGGATATAGTGGAGAAGAATATTTTATAATCTGGGCAGATTTCCGCAATGACCCAAACGAAATGCTTCCTGAAGTTTATGGTGCGCGGATAACAAGGGATGGATTAAATCTTGATTCTACCGGTATTCTCTTGTCAAGAAATAGCGTAGGCTATTTTCCTTCGGTTTGTTATGATGGCGAGAATTTTTTTACGGTATGGGGATTATTTGATATATATGGAGTGAGGATAAATAGTGGAGGGGTAATTCTTGATTCAACCGACATACTTATTTCACAATCTGCAAATAATCAGGCGGTGCCTGCGGTGGCATTCGGGGGTGTAAATGGTCTGTGCGCATGGCTGGATAATCGCAGAAACAAAAATCCATTCAGTGATATTTATGGTGTAAGAATTTCTCGTGAAGGATATGTGATTGACACATCAGCAATAATTATTGATACTACAGGCTCTTTAAATTATGAAAAGACAGAGTTGCGTATGGCAGCGAGTGATACCATATATCTATTGGTCTTTATTGATTCAAGGAATGCCCAAACCCTAATGGATGTATATGGTGTTCGTGTAAATCATCGCGGCGATGTTCTTGACAGCACACCCATTTTAATATGCGGAACTCCTGAATTCCAGAGACGACCTTCAGTATGCTTTGGTGATACACATTTTTTTGTAGTATGGACAGATGAAAGACCCGGTGGAATTTATGGCGCAAGGGTCAGGCAATCAGGAGAGATAATTGATCCTGATGGCTTTGCAATAACGAACATTGGTGGGAGTTGGCCCTCAGTTTCTTTTGATGGCGATAATTTTTTTGTAGTATGGATAAGTAACTATCAAATTAGAGGTGCGCGGGTTACTCAAACCGGCATAATTATTGATACAATTCCAATAAGTATTACAAATACCATTGCAACCAGATGGGGTTATCCAGCCATTGCATTTGATGGCACAAATTATCTTGTTGTCTGGGCAGAAAGGAGAACAGATATGACTTACGATATTTATGGAAAAAGAGTTAGACGGGATGGAGTTGTTCTTGATACAAACTCCATTACAATTTCAGTAGCACCAGATTCCCAGGTGTGTCCTGCGGCGGTTTTTGACGGACAGAATTTCTTTGTTGCGTGGCAGGATTTTAGGTCAAAAGACAATGATATATATGGTGTGTATATAAATAGAGAGGGTATTGTAATTGACTCTTTTCTAATTGCGGGAGGAAAAGGCAATCAGAGTTCTCCAGTACTTGGAGCAAGACCCAATGCTGGATTGGTAATGATATTTTATTCTAACTGGTGCGAAATTTATGGCGATAGAAGATTCAATTCAATGCGCATATTCAGCGAGATGTATGGTGGAACAGGAATTGGTAAGTCTAAAAGAAAGAACTCTTTTTATCCTGAAATAACAATTTATCCCAATCCATTTGTGGAGAATCTGCATATAAAAGTGAAAGATAATATACCAGTTATCTTAAATTCAGATGTTTTTGTCTATGACATCACAGGTAGACTCGTGAGAAAATTGAGGATAGATAAAAACTCTTTTGAATGTATCTGGGACGGAAGAGATAAAGAAGGGAAGATGCTCCCTTCAGGAATATACCTCATTATCTTTAAAATTGGGGATTGGACAAATACGAGAAAAGTAGTGATTATAGACAGAGAAAGATAGTTTAATAAAACAAGACTGGGGGACAGGGATTTGAACCCCGATCAGTTGGTCCAGAGCCAACCGTCCTACCATTAGACGATCCCCCAGTAAATTTGTGGTTAATTATTATAAGACGTAGACGATCATTTGCTCATCTCTAATATACATAATATTTTTGTAAAGTCAAGCCTTGAAGAATACTATTTCACAATCACTATCTTCTTATGACATAACTGACCATCCTTTTTGTAGATTAAAAAGTACACTCCTGCAGAAGGGTTCGTCTGGATATTTACAGTTCTACCATTGATATCATATAACCTTGCATCATTCTCAATGAACAAAGTGCTTAGTTCTTTAATGAAATTTCCAAAATTGCTCGCCTTGATGACTGCGGATGAATATTCAGCAACATATTGTCCGGGAATTGTGACCATCATACTATCCTTTGTAGTATTGCCTGCTGCATCAGACGCAGTAACTACAATCCAGTAATTGCCCGGTGGAAATCCTGTCGTATTCCATGAATAGTTAGCATCAGTAGCCTCAATCAGGCTGTCTCCATCGGTATTGGTTACAATAAAATAAAAATCACGATTCTCATAGTCTCCACGTGAGGTGCAAACTGCATCATTTTTATACACAACATTGACATTGCTTGTATAATAGAGATAGCCCCGAAATAGAAAAGAGAGTTTTTCCGGAACATTTTGGGGACCGTGGATTTCATAACTGATTCGTAAAGGTATCATCCTTTCCCATACTGGATTTTGAGATAATGGAATTCCGGTCTTATCATAGATCTTTGCTATAATATCAACATTCCCCGTTACCACAGTCGGTGGGTTTAAATAAGTACTGGTATTATTATTGCAGATTGCAAATTTATAATTGCCATAGGCATTTTCAAAAACCGGTTTTGCAGTATCATCATAGGGTGTAATAATCACCAATGGATTTTGAATAAATGCCCAATCAGCAGTATTCCAGACCGCGCCTATATCCTTTATCCGCGCAAAATGGCAATGGTCAAAACCAGTGACCGGCCATTGGACAAGATAGCCAATTAGATCGCCTGCATTCACAACATCGCCTACATTCTTATGATACTGATTCGGGTCTATATGCGCATATAACCACGCTTCAACTGAATCCGTAGAAATATTTGTATCAGCGATTGCTAATCGCCAGTGGTATTGTGCCTGGGTTGTTAACCATGCCTTAACTATTCCCCTCTGGACCGCATAAACAGGGCGTCCTACTGTTATTCCCATTACATCAATACCAGGATGCATATAAGGGCTTCCACTACCGTAATACTGATATTCCCCCCAATTATTGCCCAATGGATGAGTCTGATTCTGCGGGGAAAGGGGCCAGCCAATGCTGATTAAGAAAATCAAAATCATCAATCCTCCAATGTTTTATTTACATTAATTAATATTTTCTCTGTAGTATCAGGAAGTTCCAGATGAATAATTGTGCCATCTTCAGAAAGGTCGATCTTGCGCACAAAAGGTGTTTGCAAAAGTTTTAAAAACTTGAGATTTCCTTCTCTATAGTAAAATAATGTATCTGAAGACACGATTGCGACAATCTTTGCCCGATCAGTAGATGCGAACAAACGGCCCGGATAGAATTGGTAAATTAAACTTCCAGACATTGAATATGCGTATATCCCATCACGGTCAGAAGCCAAAAATAAAGTATTATCAGGAGTAAAGCCAAAACCATTAGGATAATTCAACCGCTTGAGTGGGATTATATTTCCACTCAGCTCATAGAGATATAACATCTGCTCATTTGTTGCAAACACCACTCCTGAGTCGCTAATAAAGAAAGTAATAGCCTCAGGTCTGATGATGTGGTATAACATAACGCCTTTTTGATTGAAAAGTTTGAATGAGACGGTAGAAAGTTCGTTGCCTCCTGTATAGACGACTTCACCAATGAAAGCCCCATTAGAGGAACTAATGGTGAGCGAAGAGATTATGAGAATAATTAAATTTGTTATCATAATAAAATTTTATATATTCTCTATAAAAAATCAAGAGGCAATTTTATCTATCTCCAACTTGATTTAATGCATAGGATAGATAAAATATAATTGATGAACTATAATTTTATTGATATTCTTATTAAAAAAAGGAACGGCGAAAAACTCAGTCTAGAAGAGATTGAATTTCTAATAAAAAATTTTACAAATGGTTCAATTTCTGATTATCAATTTTCCGCTTTTCTGATGGCAGTATATTATAAAGGTATGGATTTTCAAGAAACAACTTATCTAACTAAAGCGATGCTCAATTCAGGGAGAACGCTTGATCTTTCAGATATAAGAATGCCAAAAATAGATAAACATTCTACTGGTGGTGTAGGTGATAAGATTTCTTTGATTCTTGCTCCTCTTGTTGCAAGTTGTGGTGTTTGCATACCAATGATTTCCGGAAGGAGCCTTGGCCATACTGGCGGCACCCTTGATAAGTTAGAATCCATCCCCGGATTTAGAACTGATTTGAGTTTGAAGGAATTTAAAAGACAATTAAAAAAAATCAATGCAGGAATAATCGGTCAGACCAGAGAGATTGCACCTGCAGATAAAAAGATTTACAGTCTGCGCGATGTGACCGGAACGGTTGATTCTATACCTTTAATTACTGCAAGCATTATGTCTAAAAAACTTGCTGAAGACCTTGACGGACTTGTCTTAGATGTAAAATTTGGCAATGGTGCGTTTATGAAAGATTATAGAAAAGCAAAAGAACTTGCATATTCTCTGGTCCAGACCGGCAGAAGATTTGGTGTGAAGACAATCGCTATACTTACTGATATGAATGATCCACTTGGTGAGTATATAGGTAATTCTCTGGAAGTAATTGAAACGGTTGAATGCCTCAAGGGCAAGGGACAAAAGGATTTGATGGAAATAACCCTTACACTATCAGAAAATATTTTAAAACTTGCCAAGATCCGGGGTGGAAGGAATTTATTACTTAAAAAGATACAGAGTGGTGAGGCGCTTAATAAATTTAAAGAAATGATTGAATATCAGGGTGGAACTCCAATGGTAATAGAAGATTATAATTTACTGCCAGTTGCAAAGAAGCGTAGTGTTTACTTTGCACAAAAAACCGGTTATATAAAAAATATTGATACATTCAAATTGGGGATGCTCGCAACAAAACTTGGTGCAGGTAGATTGAAAAAAGAAGATAGAATAGATCCAGGTTGCGGTTTTAAAATCTACAAAAAGAGCGGAGATTTTGTAAAAAAAGGTGAACCAATAATTGAAATTTTTTCTGATAATAAGATGCTTGTTAAAGAAGTTTTAAAAGAAGTATCAACGGTATTTTCAATAACGTCCGAACCCACTAAAAAAAGAATATTAATAAGAAGTATAATCAGATGAAAAATTAATACTGCTGTTAGCTATTATATCAACAAATTTTTCAACAATCTCAGGGTCGAACTGTCTGCCCTTTTCATTTAATAATTCCTTGATCGCTTCAAGTTTTGTCTTAGCCATACGATATGACCTTTCTGAAAGCATTGCATCATACGCATCAGCAACTGCGAGGATCCGCGCCAATAGCGGAATTTCATCTTTTTTACGACCGTCCGGGTAGCCAGAGCCGTCATATCTTTCATGGTGAAAATAAATAATATCAAGAATCTCTTGAAAATCACTCATCTGGCTTAAAATTTCTTTGCCGAGTTTTGGATGATTATAGATATAGGCGCGGTCCTTTGGTGTCAAAGGAGATTTTTTATTAAGAACTCCATCGGGTATACCAATTTTTCCAATATCGTGGAGTAGGCAGGCTTTTTCTAAAATTTCTAATTGCCTTTCATCAAGATTAAAAGTTCTACCGATTCTTAATGCGTACTTAGCAACTCTCATTGAATGTCCGGCAGTATATTTATCCTTGGCATCTATAGTTTTTGCAATCAATTGGACAAACTCATTGAAATTCTGGGTATTTTTTTTCAAAAGTTTTTCAAGTTCATTCAATGCCTTTTGATATTCAAGCATAGTCTGAGAATAACTGAACATAATAAAAATGCCAAAAGAAAGACTGATAGAGAGCATTCCTATGCTGAAAGCATCTTTTAGCCAGGGAGTTAATGGGGCACCTTTTAACCTTCCTGCATAGTCAAATATTCCACTTAGAATACAGATACCTAGTCCAATAGGAATTATATACCTCATCTCATCAGGATATTTTAATCCACTTACAAAATCAATCATTTTACTATAATAATATATACATACAAAAAAAAGCAAAGTACAGAAGTATGGGTATAGACTACCAATCCTTGCCGAATAAGAAGCAGAATAAAGATATGGTTTTGAGGTTATTATCAAATCAGTTGATAAAGTTAAAAACCAGGTCATTATTGTGATCACGCTACAAATTACCTCTATCAGTGGGTTAAATTTTTCTTCGGTTAAACTCGTTACGAGCAGCGGTACAGTTAGAAAATAGGTCCAGAATCCAAGATATTGCAATTTTGTTAGAATAACTGCATTTCCTGGTTCGCTGTTCTGTTCAATCAATAATTGAATAAATATCGTGAATATACCTGATATAAAGAATGGTATCGTTCCACAGAATTTTTTACCATTTTTTATATATGTGCAAAGATAAATGAGTGCAAGATTAATGAAAAATAATATCGTTAGTACGGGTAGAGTAAACATGGAGGAACCCATTGGATTTAAGTCTATTCATCTTTTGGAAAATGTCAATATTGTGAACTGATGTTTATCCACATTTGCAGATTTACTGGACATTTTACTTGATACTTTTTCTACAATTTAACTTTTATTAAAGCCGATTTTTTTGCTCAACAAATTAAGCAACTCTAATGCGGATAAATTTCAGCTGTGAATTAATTATTCTATTTTGCTATCTCTGCAACTTAATTATCAATTAGTGCAAAGATTAATAGAATTGTTATAAATGTTATTTCTCTATACGGGAAAAAAGTTGTCATCAGAAAGTTATTAGATTATCGTGATCAATATTTTATTTTACGGTAGAGAAATATTTCCTAAGATTTTTTGCAAAGAGAGTAAAAAGTACGAGCTCCCCAACAGTTATCCAAACTCGGGCAAGAATGCTTGAAATTATGGCAACACTATGGGGTATATAGAAGCTCAAAAAGTAGGCTAATGCCCCCTCCTTTACACCAATACCAGCAGGCATAATAATTGCCAGAAAACCCAGAACCCACGCACCAGCATAAGAACCGATAATTAGAGGGTAAATTTCTAACTTCAAATCATAGAACGAATGAACTAAAAAACAAAAACCAATTGCTTGGATGATTCCACCAACAACAAAAATGATTACAAGTGTTAAAGAATTTAAAAAAGTAATTGGAACCCTATCAATTGATATATCCTTCTTGAATAGCTTTTTTACTGTATGTATTATTTTGTTTATTATAAATGGATGCATTAGGCATAATCCTCCGATGAAAATAAATACTAGAATGAACGAGCTAAAAAGTGAAAACCGAATTGTTGATAAACCAATACACAAAGAAGTAATGATTAAATTGGCAATTACATATCCAACGTTCATCAAAACTACGCTGGTGACTGCGTTCTGAATTGAAATATTTTCTCTCTTTGCTAATATAGATTGCCCTGCAATTGCCCAAACCTTTCCTGGAATATACCTGCCCACCTGTGTGAGAGCAATGATTTCAAGGCTCTTACGAAAACTTATATTTTCTCCAAACATTTTTAGAGTAATTTTCCATGAATAGCTACCATAACAAAAACAAAAAAAGAGAATTGCAAAAGCAGATAGAAGGTAAGTCCAATTAAAACTTATTTTTTCCAATGGAATTTTATTCCAACTGATGATTAATGACCTGAGCATTAAAGAAAAGATTAAACAAATGATCGAAATAACGAAAAAATTTTTCCACCGGGCTAAATTTTTTAGGAGATTCATATTTGCCTTATTAAATGGTTATGTGAGGGCCTTCAGGGCTATAGAAAATGATCTGACTTCCCTGATTTTCAAACTTGAAGGGAACCCAGAGCAACGATTTAAGTGCTTCCTTTACCCGTTTTTGGTATTCAGGTGTAACGAAGAAGAGCATAAAACCGCCACCGCCTGCACCCAATAATTTCCCACCAATGGCACCTGATTTTAGAGCCCTTTCATAAATCTCGTCGATGAAACTTGTTGTAATACGTGAGGTTAAACTTCTTTTCAACATCCAAGATTCGTGAAGTAATTTCCCAAAGTCATCAAGTCGTTTACTTTTTGAGCACAGAACCTTAATTCCCTCTTCAGCTATTTCCATCATTGCTTTCAATTCCTTTTTTTTCTCAGCTATTTTTTTGATTTGCTCTTCTGCTATTTCTGAAGCGAATCTTGTTAGCCCTGTAAAAAATAACAATAGACTATTTTGCAGACTCTGTAGTTTTTCAGCTCCGATTGTTATAGGAGTGATAGAAAAATCATTGTTGCTATAAAAATCTATACGATTGAATCCCCCGAACGAAGCTAATATCTGGTCTTGATTTCCGACGTTCTCCTTAATCATTTCTTGTTCTACATAAATTGCATCAAGAGCCAGTTGACGTTTAGTTACCATTTTGCCTTTTAAGGCATAAAGAGCGTTTAACAGTCCCACCACAAAAGAAGAGCTTGATCCCATCCCAGTGCGTGCCGGCAAATCTGCATCATGATGGATCTCGACCCCTGTTTTTATTTTTGCAAAACGGAGACATTCTCGTACTGCGGGATGCTGGATTTCCGTGATTCCTTTAGTGTTTTCAACTTTTGAATATATAATCCTGTATTTATGCTCAAAAAAAGGGGGTAAATATCGGCAGGTGATATAACAATATTTGTCTATCGTGGTTCCCAAAACTACACCGCCGTTCTTGCTAAACCAAGCTGGATAGTCGGTTCCGCCCCCAAAAAAAGACACTCTGAAAGGAGTTCTGCTTATTATCATCGTTGCCTTCCTTTAATATTATTATTATTACTCCGTCTCACCATTTCGGTATTAAATTACACACCAGTGTTAAGGGCTATATCAGACACTTTTGTATAATATGGATATGAAATTTTTCTTTTAAAATATGCGATTATAGAATAATATAGCCCTTTATACTTAATGGAATTACATAGCGGCATTTTACGACTATAACTGGCGATTATGATAAAAATTGATTTCATTTCTAAGATTATGTAAGATCTTTTCTAATCCTTTTAATGCACTCCAAGCTGGTTGGCATTTTTATTATCCTATTGATCTTTTGACAGTTAATTTTGTAGATCAAAATGTTTTTCTCTTCATCTACAATTTTTTTATTAAAAATCCGCGCAACTTCACGAAGTTCAATATTATCGCTTGCTACTACATTGAAGATTTCATTTTTTATCTCTAACAATTTTACAAGTGCTTTTGCTACTTCGTATGTATGTAATGCAAGAAATTTTGACTTTGATGATACCCACAATTTTTTCTCATTTATGATATCGTATATCGGACCCTTCTTCATATTTGGTCCTACCATTCCACCGAGTCTGATAATTAGCCAATCAGAACAATAATTTTTAACCAGATTTTCTGCAAGATATTTATGAAAGCCATAATGAGATAAACCTTCCACATAAATCGGGGTATCCTCCTTAGTGAAATTTTCCCTATCTTGTCGATTGTAAACATCAATTGAGGAAATATAGATATATTTTTTGAATTTAAAGTCAAAGAATGTCTTTATAACAGAAGTCACTGAAAGTTCAAAATCTTTTAAAGGCTCCTTTTCAGCCAAGATTTTACTAGAATTACCATTCGCATTAATAAGTACATCACACTGTTTATCATAAAAATCTTGATAATTGTCAAGATCAATTCCAGTTACTTTAAATTTTTTTCTTCTTAGATATTCATATATTGCAGACCCAACAAATCCTTTATAACCCAAGACAAATATCATAAACGCACGTTTCCTTTGTGATAATTTTCTACAAACCAATTAATTGTCTTCTTTAGTCCCTCCTCAAGAGAAGTATCACAACTTTTGTTTAATTTTTTAAGTTTCTCAGCTGAAAAAATTTTTATCATCTGACCGTCGGGATAATTTTCATCCCATGATATTCTTCCTTCAAAACCGATTATATCAGCAATTTTATTTGCTAATTCCTTCATAGTAATAGAGGTTTGGGTAGCAATATTTATTGGCGAATCTCCTTTATACTCAAGGAGAAAATAGGGAAATAACTTTGCTACGTCGCCAGCGTAAACGAAATCCCGTTGGGGCCTACCAGTACCCCAGAAGGTAACTTCATTGACTTTATTTATTTTTGCCTCGTAAATCTTTCTTATCATTGCTGGAATTACATGCGATTCTGTGAGTGAAAAATTGTCGTACTCACCATACACATTTCCGGGAATAACAACCACGCTATCAAAACCATACTGTTGCTTATATGCCCAACTTTGGACCAGCGCCATCTTTTTTGCCATTGAATAACCTGCACTCTCAATTTGGGGGTAGCCTTTCCACATATCTTCTTCTGTTATTGGTGATTTCGCGTCACCTGGGTAACTACAGCCGCCTATAGGTATCAATAACCTTTTTACTTTGAATTTATATGCAAAATGGAATGTTAACGTTATTAGCATAATATTTTCAAAATAATATTCAGCCGGGAATTTTCTATTGGACAAAATACCGCCGGACTTTGCAGCCAGATGAACCAAATAATCCGGTTTAGTTTCTTTAAACATCTTAATAACCTCGTCCTCTTTCAGTAAGTTATAATCTTTGGAAGAAAGGGGTACAATTTCATATCCATCTAATTTTCTAAACTCCTTTGTTATATGAGTTCCTAAAAAACCACTGGCACCTGTTATTACAATCCTTTCCATAATCAAATATTTGTAAATTGTGTAAGGCTCATTGTCTTGTAACCTTTAATCAATTCTACTATTCCGTCATCTAATGAATATTCTGGTTTCCAACCGGTTTTTTCCAGCTTTTCGTTACTTACTATATAGTCTCTTTTATCTGGGTCTTCCCCAATCTCGGAAGATATAATTGTCAACTCTGGCACGTGTTTTTTTATCCTTTCCGCCAATTCCCTTTTTGTAAGGTTTGCAGAACTTAATCCAACATTATAAGGCTCATTTTTTAATCTATCATAATTTACAATACAATAATGAAATGTCATTGCGACATCACGAATGTGAATATAATTTCTACGAAAATGCTCTTCAAATAGAACAATTACCTTGTCAGTGACTGCACGGTAAACAAAATTGTTTACAAGAAGATCTATCCTCATTCTTGGACTCATTCCGAAGATAGTTGCAAGGCGCAAGGTGATAACATTTCCAGAATCAAGTAACAATTTTTCCGCTTTTACTTTTAATCTTCCATAAATTGAAATTGGACGCAGAGGGGTTTCTTCAGTGCAATATTTATCCTTTTCACCGATTCCATATCCGCTGTTAGTTGTCGGGAAAATTAGCATTTGATTTTTTGAACGGTATTTGTTAATCAATTCAATTGCCCCATAATTAAGGGTTTCAGCAAGAATTTTGTTTCGTTCACAAGCAGGTGCACCCACCAAGGCAGCCAATGGTAAGATAATATCAAAATCAGGTAAAATTTCCTTGATTAGCGACTCGTCGCGCGCATCACCAAATATAAAATCAAAATCTCTATAATGACAGACTCCTAATAACGAATTCTGCTTGTAATACAAATTATCAAGAACCGTTACCTTATATTTCTTCTCCAGTAAATAAGGTGTAAGGACAGCTCCTATATATCCCGCCCCACCTGTGATTAAAACTTTCTCCATACTAATTCATTATACAATTTTTATAGAAATAATAATGATACTCGGCAATCGTTTTTGGATTGAGCCGATTGTAAAGATTTGCGTAATCATCAAGCAGTTTCTTTCTAAAACCATTGTCATCCAAAATCTTCACTATGGCATCTGCTATACTTTCTGGAGATTTTGGAGGCACTAAAACACCAGTATTTTCAAGTGTTTCGGCAATTCCTCCTACATTGCTAATAACGACCGGTCTGGGGACAGACAACGCTATATTCAATACTCCGCTATCTTCAGCACGATTGTAAGGCAGCACAACAACGTCACCTAAGGCGAAGATAGAAAAAACTTGTTCATCGGGCACAAACATTTTTTTAAATATTACCATATCATTAAGGTTATATTCACGTGTTAATTGCTCAAGGTATTGATAGTATCTTTCATCCTTTTTTTGGAATAGTCTATTAATCAAGCCCTCTCTTTTCCTGACATCTCCAACTATTAGTGCTATAGCATTATCCTTTTTATACTTATCTTTTATTAGTGCCATTGCTTTTATCAAATTTTCAATTCCCTTATCAGGCCTCACCAAACCAAAGAAGAGAATAATTTTTTTCCCCTTTATTCCCCAATTATTTTTCAAAAAATCCACATATGAAAGATTCTTTTCAACTTCATGAAATCCATGAGGCATGTGAAATATTTTGGAAGGCTTAATGTTACATTGCCTTATTAATTCCTTACGAGAATTCTCAGAATGTACTAAAATCATTTTAGAAAGAAGACTCATTAATCTATAATAAAATTTAGCAATGAGACCATACCTTTTTATTGCAGTCAGAGCTTCGTGAGCAGTCACAATTACAGGAATCTTTAAAATTCTGCTAACCAATCCAATTATTAACCAGAAATGAAAGGCGGTAGAAATATATGTATGAATGTTATGCTGGATATGAATTAAATCCGGGGTGTGCTTTTTCAAGAATCTAACAGAATCCATAAAGTTTAAAATTCCTAAATAAGTATGGGGTATTTTTGTTTTTAACTTAAATGGACAAGGCAAAATTAAAATGACCTCAACTCCCATCTCTTTGAGATACCTTTCAAGCCGTTTAGTGTAATAGCCATTAGAATCGCTCATTGGTGGATAGGCTGAAATATAACATACCTTCATAGCTTATTAAAATAGGATCAACAAATATTTAAGAAGTTCCATTTGCATTATTTTATCTAAATTTTTAAAAAAATCAATAGTTATGTAAAAAAATTATTTGTCAACATTTGCAATTATCTTACTAACTGCTTCCCATAGGTTTCTTGCAAAAAAATCGGCTGGTGGAGTAAGTGTATCATTTTGATTACTTTTAACCAGAATTGTCCTGCAACCCAATCTCTGTCCTGCGATAATATCCTTATCTGTATCCCCAATCACAAAAGATTGGGAAAAATCTATTTCAGGAAAATCCCTCTTTGCTTGAAGGAATAGTCCAATATCAGGTTTCCGGCATGAACAAGTGTTTATCTCGTGTGGGCAATAGTAGATTGCATCAATGCGAGCTCCTTGTAATGCCAACTTTTTAAGCATTCTACTATGTATTTCTTTAAGGTCATTTTCTGTCATTATCCCCCGTGCAATTCCCCGTTGATTCGTCACAATTATAACAAGGAATTTCAATTCATTAAGTTTTTTTATTGCCCGGGCAACATTTTTGAGCAATCTAAATTTTCTTGGAGAAGTAAGATATTCTCCCTCAGGTGGGTTTTTATTGATTATTCCATCTCGATCAAGAAAGACGGCCTTCATTTGCAAATATAGTCTTCTCAACAATTCCACATAAGATATGGCCAATAAGAATATGGGTTTCCTGGATACGTGGTGTTTCCTTGCTTGGCACACAGATCAGATAATCAACACTCTTTTTTAGATACTCCCCCTCTATGCCGGTTAAAACAACAGCAATCAATCCTTTTTTCTTTGCAATTCTCAGCGCTTCAATAATGTTTTTTGATTTACCACTTGTGGTAATTCCAATAGCAACATCACCCGCTTGACCTATCGCTTCAATCTGCCGAGCAAATACTGCTTCAAATGATAAATCATTACTAATCGCAGTTAATGATGAAGTATTCGTGGTGAGAGCAATTGCATTCAGCCCGGGCCGGGATAAGCGATATTTTCCCACCAACTCTGCTGCGATATGCTGGGCATCAGCTGCGCTCCCACCATTACCAAAGAGAATTACTTTTTTATTTTTTTTATAAGCTTTAACAATCGCATCAGCAATTTTAATTATAGTCTCTATTATCTCTTTTTTTAGGAGCTTCTCTTTTATAATACTGCTTTCTTTCACTTCTCGGATAATAGACCTAATAAGATTTTTATTCAAAATTTACTCCTTTTAATGTCTTTTGAACTTTCAATTTGGATAGTATTACTTCAGGATTGTTACGAATATTGAGATAAGATTCTGGTGTTCCAATATCAACAAAATATGCGCGTGGAAATTTCCTCCCATAAAATTTATTACTGATTAACTTTGGAAAAATATCCTTTTCTAAAGACACTTTTTTGCCTTCGGGAATAAATTCTAAAATCTTGCGATTAAAAACATAAATTCCTCCATTTATATACCCCGGACCATGGTTCCCTTTTTCTGAAAATTGTAGTATAAGGTTATCTCTGGAAGTAATCACCTTGCCAAATCGCATTACATTATTTACCTTCGCAAGGGCGATCGTCGCTATTGCCATTTTCTTTAAATGATACTTAATGAGTGTGTTAAACTCCAATGTCATAAAAGTATCACCGTTTATAACCAAAAAATTTTCATCGCCAAATCCTTTTGCAGCAAGTTTTACAGCACCAGCGGTGCCCAATAATTCTTTTTCTATTGAGTATTTAATATTTACCGACCATCGCCTACCGTCCCTAAAATAATCTTTAATTTTTTCCCCTAAATAACCAATACAGAATATCATATCCCTAAAGCCTTGTTGAGAAAGTTGGTAAACAAGATATTCCAAGAAGGGAACCCCACCTACCTCTGCCATTGCCTTGGGAACTTGAGGGATTGCCTTCCTTAACCTGGTTCCATAACCACCGACCAATAAAATTGTTTTTGTTGAGGCGAACTTTTGCATTGTAAAATATTATACACTTATTTTCGCTAATGTCAATATCACCCAGCAAGCGTTAACACACCTTGTTACCAGTTTCGAAAAGAGCTTAAGAAATTACTTGAAATAATAGGCCTCCCAGGTTATATTAAAGAGCTCGTGAAACTTTCCAGAACCAAGGAGGCCCTATGGTTTTAAGCGACATTAACCGCCCGGCGATGTGGACTCTCCCGCAATACGGTACGCAAACATCTCTACCGATTCTTTGCTGAAGGCGAAAGCGGTCTTAAAAATCGCTCCTGCCGACCACATTCATTTTACCGCAAAACACCGGATGCCGTAGAGCAATTGGTCTTAGAAGTCTTTAACAAAACCAACTATGGATTTCGCAGGATTGCCAAACTATTGCGCCGGCGCCATGGCATTAAACTATCTTATGGCACCATCGGTAAAATCCTTAAACGCCATCACCAATACAAACCCAAGATAAAAATTACCATCCGCAAAACCGGACGGCGCTACTATAATCCCTTAGATTTTGCACCCTTTGAATTCATCCAGGCTGATGTCAAAGAAGTCATTGATGGCGATACCCTACCCACCGAAGTTTATACCCATTTTTTAACCTTAGCAAAACAGGGTGTGCCCTTGTATCAATTTACCGCCCTTGATTTACGAACCCGGCTGCGATTTCTCGCCTATGGTCAGCAAAAAAGCTTTTGTAATGGCTGGACCTTTATAGTTTTGGTTATGCACTGGCTGCGGGCGTTCGGGATTAAGCATAAAACCATGATTCAAACGGATTGGGGTGATGAATTTGGTGGTGATGAAGGCAAGAAAATTGAGAAAATGAACCAGCTGTTAGCTGGTTTGAATGCAGAAATTACCCGCATCCACAAGGGTCGCAAAGAAGAAAATGGTCATGTGGAACGCAGTCACAAAACCGATGACGAAGAATTGTATATCCCCCTGGGATTGGAAATTAAAGATACTAATTCGCTGTTCTTGATCGCCTATAGCTGGGTTAGATACTACAATACAAAACGCGAACATGCCGGCGACAATCTTGACGGCAAGATTCCGATTGAGTATGCTAAAGAAGTTATGCCTGACCTCAATTCTAATATCGCACTATTCCCACCTGTAATTTTAGACAACCTCAGTTGCAGTTCTTACTGGCAAAGTGGTAAGGAGGTGTGTGAACGCTACAACCCAACTTGACAAATTTTCCAGATTGATTATGATTTTATGGTTATGATTGGACTTCCTCAAATGGGAATGATCTGCTTTATATCACCAATTATTCTTTTTGCCCAAAACATCTGGATTGAAAAGATTCACTCAGATTTTATTGATGGGTGGGAGTACTATTATTTAGCTGGTGACACCGCAACCCTATGGAATGCATCGCTGGTTAGGAGATGGAAACTGGGCGGTTATGTCTATTCGCCAGCCACAGGTGGTTTGCGAATAATCGGTAGAGACTGGGATTTGAATAATGATGGATATTTGGATGTTGTCCTTGACTGGTTTCAACTGGGCATAGCGAGAATATACTGGAATTCTGCTAATGGATTTAATACCTCCAATTATACAAACCTTACCGGATTTTCAATTAATCCGCAAGGTATATCCCTTGTGGATCTTAATTGCGATGGCTATCAGGATATATTGATTGCCTCCTATGAGCCGGGTAAGGGTTCTATTTTTTTTGGTTCTGCAAGTGGTTACTCATCAACACCTGATGATTCTGTAAAATATGGCCCACCTTATGCCCAAGATATGCATCCTTGTGACCTAAATAATGATGGCTATCTGGACATATTGGTTAGTGGTGGAACAATAGTATATATTTATCCTGGTCCCCCGCCATTTTCTAACACCGATCCAATTAACACATTAAATTGCCCGGCGGGTATAGCTTCGGGCATCAACATTGCTGATTTGGATAACAATGGTTCACTTGATATTTCGGTCTCACATAATCAAAGCGGTACTATCAGAATCTTTTGGGGTCCCAGTTTTACTTCATATCAGGATTTACCTTCTTCTGCTAATTATGACCATTCAATCGCAGATCTAAATAAGGATGGATTTCTTGACATAGTATTTGCCCAGAACAGCGATTCCTCTTGCATATACTGGGGGTCATCTACAGGATACTCGATTGGTAATCGCACGCTTTTGCCGGGTTCAGGTAAAGGTGATATCTCCTGTGAGGATGTCAACAATGATGGTGCAATTGATATATCATTAAGCAATCGCTATGATCGCACGTGTTCAATTTGGTGGGGCTCCCAATATCAATCAAGAGTGCGACTACCGGTTGTTGACGGTCCAATGGTAATCAATATTGCGGATTGGAATAATGATGGATTCCGCGATTTACTTGCAGGTGGTATTTACGGACCAACATATCTCTACTGGAATAGTTCTATTGGATTTGATTCCACACGAAAATTCACTTTCCCAGACAATTGTGATGATGCAATCTGGGAGGATTTGGGGAATATCTGGGATAGGGCAAATAAAGAAAGATATTTATCAAATACCTGGGATGCTGGTGATACAATAACGGTTGATTCGGTGAAGTGGTGGGGTAACTTCCCGACTGGGATTGTATGTTCGGTGTGGGTAAGGGGTGCACTTGATACTACTTCTTGGGAAAGATGGGTTTTATTATCTAACGGCGGTACCGATACCTTGCTCACTGGAAAAAGATATCTACAGTACCGATGCACTTTTTCTACCGATTATAAAAGAACATCACAATTTTCTTTTGACAGTATAAAAGTCTATTATCATTCAGGTCCTCTCGTTCGCCTCATCCTTGAGCCTAATCAGGCGGATTCTACATTGCCCAGTGTAAGGATAGATTATCCTATCCGGGTGATAAATATAGGAATTGGTCTTGATACGGTTGATTTAGTATATCAGCATACTACCAACTGG
>JBDRWA010000025.1:0-19771 GCA_039802145.1 Caldifarciminota bacterium
AAACTCACCAATTCGGAATTATTTATGTCAAACTATGACGGCTCAACAAAAAACCAACTCACAAATACACCTGATATTTGCGAAATGGACCCGAGTTTTATTGATTCAAAGAGAATTATCTACCACACCTTTAACCAACATGCAATAATCAAAGCAGAGATTGAAAATAACAAGATTATAAACTCAAAAATTATCTTCAAATCCACTAAACCCTTAAAAATAAATTATTACAATATCAGTTCTCATTTTGGCTCGCGCGATTCCATTGATGTTCCCTATGTGCACCAGGTCTATGATACCCCGGACTGGCATAATGGACACTGGTCCTGTGCACCAACGACTGCAATAATGGCGATTGCGTATTATCGCAAACTACCATATTGGGATTGCTGGTGCTCTTATCCTTATGGACACACAAGCCATTTCGGAAATTACATCTGTGCTCAATATAACTACCGCGAAGTAACATATGACCTTGTTGCCCAGGATGCAGGTGGCAATGATGCCTGGGGTGGTTATGGATATATGTGGTATAATGGGTATTCACCTTATTCAAGGATGTATAATTATCTAACCTATCATGCACTCAATTCCTGGATTGATGATTCACCAACCTGGGAAGAGACCCAGGCTGAAGTCTCTGCTGGTTGGCCATATTGTATGTGTGTAGGACTAACTACTGCTGGACATCTGGTCCTTGCTGTTGGTCAGGTCTTAAACTGGCATACCCTTATCTTTAATGACCCTTATGGTAACAAGAACACGCCTGGCTATCCGAGTTATGATGGTAAATACGCACGCTATGACTGGCCTGGATACAACAATGGTTATCAAAATTTAAATTCTGTTTACTGGTGTCGTGGTGCAAGGGGCTCCTGGCCTGCACCGGTGGATACTATCGTTGATGATTTGCAGATTCGTTATCCTAATGAGCCTTATGGTTTCTATATGTTCACGGACTCGCCATCAACAATGCGATTTTATCATGACAATCTTTCTGGCTATAACGGACACTTCTGGTGGACATATACTACAATCTCAGCCGACACCTGTTATGTAACCTGGACACCGCATCTGCCATCTGCAGGAACTTATGAAGTCCTTGCTTATATTCCTTCAACAAACGCCACTGCCAATGCAAGATATAGAATTTATTATGCAGGCGGGAACACAACCGTTACAATAAATCAGAATAATTATTCCAACCAATGGGTATCGCTCGGCATATTCCCGTTTAATACTACAGGTGGTTATGTCTACCTCGGCGATGCATCGGGAACTTCAATGCAGAGAATTGCCTTTGATGCAATGAGATGGCACTATGTTGGACAGGCAGTTGAAGAAGTTGAAAAGGAGAATATTGAAAAAGTTCTACTCCTCAATTCAATGGTGAAAAACACAATCACCCTGAGATTCAATCTTATTAAAAATACAAAAATAATAATTTCAATCTTTGATATTACAGGGGCTATTGTTTATTTAAAAACAGCAAATCTTCCTAGTGGTGAATCAATACAAAAAGTTGATGCGCAATCTCTTTCCTCAGGAGTATACTTTATCAAAGTAACAGCCGATGAAGTAAATTATATGAAAAAAATCATAAAAATCCAGAATTAATATTTGTAATTATCTGCCTGGAGGTATCAATGAAGTTAAAGATTCTTGTTTTATTTATTGTCTTGAACTTCGTTAATGCACAATATGTCACACCAAAACAGGGGTGGTTTAATTTTACCACGCCATTTCCTGACACAGTCAATAATATAACACATATCGGCAGATTTATTCTTGAACCACCAGCAGGAATTAATGGAAGAGTAGTTGTCCAATCTGATGGGCATTTATATTTTGCTAATGGTCGTAGGGCAAAATTCTTTGGTACAAATTTCTGTTTCTCTGCTACCTATCCATCCCAGTCAACAAGTATGAATGTCGCAGCACATATTGCAAAACAGGGTTTCAATATGGTTCGTTATCACCATATTGATGGTGCATTGACGAACGCTCCAGGTTCAAATACGACAAGAAGATTGAATCATGAAGTCCTTGATAAATTTGATTACTTATTTTATCAACTGAAGCAAAAGGGGATTTATTCTGCAATTGATCTTTATAGCATAAGATATTTCAAATCAGGGGATGGAATTCCTTTTTACGACAGTGTTAATCGCTCAATGGATGTAGTAAAAAGGGTTTATATGTTCTATGAACCAGCATATGCTCTTTTCCGTGATTACCCTGATAGCCTATTAAATCATACCAATCCATATACCGGCATTGCTTACAAGAATGAGCCAGCGCTTGTCTTCATCAATCCTATGAATGAAGGGACTCTTATTGACCATTATTTCTGGGATAACTGGGATAACCTCCAATCAAGTTATTATCTCCCAAGATTTTATAAAACTGAACTCCAGAACCAGTGGAATGACTGGTTATATAATAGATACCACTGGGATTCCACCTTAATTCGTGTCTGGTCAGGCGGTGATACAACCACAGGTCCTAATAAGATAATCAATGGTGAATTTTCTGATACCCTGAATGGTGTTCCAAGGTATTGGTGGCTTAATCAATTCAGTGGCAATTCTACCTGGGGTGTCCAGAATACAGGATTAAGCCTTGAACCTGCAGTATTTGTCCATGTTTATACACCAGCACAGTATTCCTGGCATATTCAGTTATTACAGTCAGGATTTACAATAAATAGTGACTCTACCTACCGTTTGAGTTTTAAAGCAAAATCAAGTAGAAATCGTAGTATGGATATTGTCATACAGAGAAATAGAACACCCTGGACTGTCTATTATTCAACAACAGTCAATCTCACAACTTCTGGTCAGAATTACATTCTACCATTCTATTCGGGCACATCAGATACAGTCCAGTTAACATTCAATCTCGGGCTTGATACCGGCAGGGTCTGGATTGATGATGTTCAGTTGAGACGTGCGCCTTTCGCAAAGGTATTAGATCCAGGCGAAAGTCTTGCCACACGCACGATCAAACTTGTACGCTGGGGCAATCGCTATGATTATTCACCTTATCGCTATTTTGACCAGATAAGATTCTTTTATGAAAAAGAAGCAATATTTTATCAACGCATATCTACCCTTTTGAATGACACATTACACTGCCAATCCCTCATCACTTCTTCATTTTTCTGGGCAAATCAACTCCATCAATATACTTGGGCAAATCTGGTACCGGTAATGGATGCCCATCCATATTTTGACCATCCTGATTTTCCCAATCAACCCTGGGATACACTTGACTTTAGAATTACAAATGCATATTTTGGAGATGGCAGTAATGGTGAATGGTTTTTCACATATATGAATCAGTGTGCATCAGCGCAGAAACCAATGATTATCACCGAATGGCAACATCCAGCACCCTGTGAGTCAAGGTATGTTACACTCTTGCCATTTGCGAGTTATTGTGGGTTGAGAGACTATGATGCAATAATAAACTTTGCCTTTGCCCATTCTGAGGGTGGGTTCTCAAACAATCGTATAAGACCATTCTTTGATGCTGCAGGGCAGCCAATACATTTCGTTTTTCTGAGGATGGCAGCACTTGCGTTTCTGCGTGATGTTAGACCTGAAGACCTTGAGCGAACTCCCTGGATGAGTTTTAATTCTGATCAGATAATAAGGGATATTTATGCAGGTAACTACTGGAACAGGGCAATATCAAGTTCACCAAGGGATCGCATTTTCAATCAATTCCACTGGAATTCACAAAAGGCAATATTCAAAGTTAATTCAAAAAGAACAAAAACATTTGCCGGGAGGACTGCTGGTGATACCATTGTTCTGGGTGGGATAAAGGTAATCGGAAATACCGATGGGATAATCGGGTTCACAAAGATTGATAGTACACAGAACCAACAGACCTTTCTTGTTGCCTCCCTCGCCCGCACCGAGAATACAAATATGGTCTGGGTTGAACAAACAAAAACCCAGGGAATGTTAAACTGGGGAGCTTCGCCCTGTCAAGTGGAAAGTGTATCATATTATACGCAATGGCACGCAGACTCTTTACTTGTCAGTAAACTGAATCCTTGGGGGAATATCATAAGCTCAACAAAGATAATCGGTTCAAATCATATTACAAACTGGTTGGTCAGAACCGGTATTGATTCTATTCCCTGGTATCGGGTGACGGCTTACGGGTATTCTGATACACTCGTGGGCATTCTTGATAAAAATATTGCTGAAAATAAAATAATTAGAATTGCAACTATCCAGAAAGCATTGATGTTCAAAGACCTGCCCGAGAATACAGAAATCAAGTTATATTCAGTGGACGGAAGACTCCTGTACCATAGAAAATTGTTTGAGGCAAGGAGAGAACTGATAATCAAAAATCTTGCCACCGGAATATATTTTTATTTGCTCAAAAACAAAGATTTTGATCAGAAAGGAAAATTAGTACTTATTGAATAATCTCTAACGTATCAAAACCACTCTGCGAACTAAAGACTTATCGTCTGGTTTTAAATTGACAAAATAGACTCCTGCAGGTAATAAATTTCCTTTATCATCGGTTCCGTTCCAGATTAGATTTCTTTCACTGACCGTTAGATTCCTAACAATCTGTCCAAGAGAGTTGTAGATAATTACCAAATGAGACTTTTCACTGACTGTCGGGGTATGGATTACAAATCGTTTTCCTATTGTCGGAAAAATTCTAATTTCTTTAGTTGCTGACCCCTTCTTTTCTTCAATACCCACGGTATGGATTGGCACCGCAAGTTTTGCTAATGCGGCAACACCGGTCTTTATCACCTGGGTTGCAAAGGGCAGATGATTAACACCACAATTTGCATACAAATGTGGACCGAGTGTATCACCAATTGTATGATACATAGGTGTTAGCACCCGCTCAATCCCGAGCAATGCCTTATATCCTCTTTTCCAGAAACTTGCATGGTCAGAAGAACCGCTGGTCCCGGTATTTCTAACTTGTCTGATCTTTAATTGAGTATATGTGTCAGCAATTGCCTGGAAAAACTGACAGACAAATAGACTGCAATTGGGGACAGCGGTTGTATAATGGGCATTCATTGTATCGCGATTAGGGTTTGCTGGTGTGACATAACCAATCATATCATAGTTCAAAACCCCGAGAATCGTATCGCCATTACGCCAGGCTCGGGTTGCAAAGGAGTCGCTACCATATAAACCCAATTCTTCGGCATTGAATGCCACATAATAGATTGTATTCTCAAATAGATAATCCTTCATAACCCTTGCTGCCTCAAGCATTGCAGTTGTGCCAGAGGCATTGTCATCTGCACCTGGTGCATAACCACTTGATGGCACATCATCCAGATGCCCACCGATCAGGCAGTATCTTTTAATGCTCGGATAGAGATAACCTTTTTTTATGCCAACAACATTTGGTCCATAGTTGTTATTAAAATACTGGAAATACACACTATCACACCCGTAGCTCAGTAGTCTGTTTTTTATCCAGTTCACAGCGACAATCTTGTTTGAATCAGTGGTCGTATACCTCGTGTACATTCTTTGCATTCGTAAAATTGATGCCTGAATCGTATCCTGTGATACTGCCGCAACCATTTTTTGAATAAGGGTATCGGGTGCAAGATTATTTAGATTCAAGGGATAAGGGTCTTCATCAAGAAATCTAACTGGATCAAATGTCAATCTCTTCAATTCAACCCTGAGTTTATTCAATTCAAGAACTTTATCCTCAGTAGTACGAAGTAATAAACAATCCTCATATTGGTCTATAATTTCTCCGCAACGAGCAATATTTGCCAAATCTTCCTCCATAAAATATACAATCTGATAATATTTATCCCTTGGATTATCATCAAGAATTAAGTAAGGAATGTTCGCTTTTTCAAGAGTAAGAATATCTATTTCATTTGCGATAATCAATGTGTGATTCTCAATCAATTCTACTATATGAAAATTCCTATCCTGTAGATTGTCAACCCTGATTAGATATTCTGCCGAGAAAAGTGGATTTAAAGAAAACAGGATAACACTGAGAGGCAAGAATTTTTTCATTTTTACTCCTTTCCATATTAAATTATAATCAATACTTTATCTTTGTCAAGATAGATTACGTTCATTCTTTTCCTTGATAAAAATTAGATAACTTTAATGTATTCTATGAATTTAGATTAAAGTGGTTGACATGCCGTGAAAAATTGATATACTATCACTATGAAAATATTGATTAATATTTTAAAACAAAAGCTGCACTCTGGTTGGGTTATTGCCAACCATATCCTGGTTTCATTCCATGTTGCCTTTATCTCTTCTGTTTTGTGCATTCCAAAAGGTTTGCAGGGAAAGGAGGTATTAGGATTTGTCTTTACAAGTGTTGATACAATAATCTCGGCACTCTTCTGGTTTATAAGTTTCCATACCGGGATCGCTATCCACGAGATGGGGCACTATTTGAGGGCGGTTAAATTAAATGCCCTGAATGAAAATATTTTGCCGGCAGCCCAAAAAAGATATAAAAGCCCAGGATTAAGTAAACTATTCTGGTATTTAGAAATGTTCATCAAAATACCCTATGGAAAATTCACGGGAGTAAAGAAAGAAGGATTGACATATTATCCAGAAGCCCCATTCAATCTAAGCGTTGCGGCGGCAGGTCCTGAAATCAGTGGTAATATGGCACTTGTGATGTTGCCGATTGCAGTAATCCTGCTTGCAATTGGACTCATTGGCGACCATATCATTCTCACCTATATTGGCAGATTGTGCCTTGGTATCGGAACTGTAGGATTACTTGATTTTCTACTCGCTGACCCCGGAAAATATCGCGAATTCAAAGAAAGGGAAGCAAAGGCGAAAATGAAGGCTGAAAAGATTGAAATTTCTAAAGAAAGCTGGCTAAATAAGGTCAAACAGGTAAAAGAAATGATGATGACAAAAAGAATTCAGGAAGTAATACTTCCGGATGGTGAAAAACTTCGTGCGCCCTGGCAATATCGGAATTGTGGGATGGGTGGTAGGCATACTGAGAAAGAATATCCCGAGAGTAACATAAGTATGCAGGAGATGATGTTTGTTCCACTTTGTGCCAAAAATTACGAAGAAGCGCAGATGATTACGGTTGCGCTCCAGACACGATTGAAAGAGATTATTGAAAAGAGCGAAGGTGCACGGGTTATGGGAATCGGTCTGGAAGGTGGACTCGCACCTTATATAAGTAAGGATCCCAATGACATTGTACCAGAACAACGAATGTGGAGAATGGCGGTTCAGGCAATAAGAGACATTGGTTATAAACCGGGTGAAGATATCGCCCTTGCCTTTGACCCAGCGGTAAGTGAATTGAGCAATGCATATCGCGAGGAATTCAATCAGCCGGATGCAGTGGGAATGTATTATTTCTGGCGTGGAGAAGAGAAAGTCGTTATGTCGCGCGACCAGCTTGTTGACTTATACAAGAAGACTGTTCAAGAACTTCCTATTGTTATGTTAGAGGATGGATTTGCAGAAGATGATTATGAAGGATGGCGTCTTGTGATGAAAGAACTTGGCGATAAAATCTTTATTGTTGGTGATGACATCGTAACCACAAAAGACTCTACAATTGAAAAATGTGCAGATGACGGATTGATGAATGTTTCTCTCATAAAGGCAAATCAGATCGGAACCCTCTCTGAAACTTTAATCGCAATGCTTGTTGCGTTAGGCAAAGGAATGGATTTACTTGTATCTCATCGTTCTAAATCACCTAATGATGATATGGAGGCACAGATTGCACTTTCCGCAAATACAATGGGATTAAAAGCAGGTGGTGGTGCTAACACCGAGCGCCTCTTCAAATATGGCTCAATTACTAAAATAATGAAAGAACTTCAAAGCGCGCGCGATAAAAAGTTTGATGAAAAAGAGTATGGTGATGTAAGGAATTTCTTAAACAATCTCGTTATAACAGATATTATTGCCTATGAGGAGCCAACCAATGCAGGTATTCCAAGTGTTGGTGTTAATATTTATGCCGGTATTCCAGGCAGCGAAGCATACAAAAAGATACTAAAAATGACGGGTTCAACGCCATTAGGTACATCGGCTGGAACCGGTGAAGCAATCCATCTTGTTGACAGTACAATTGAACGCTCTTCTCTGACTGATAAATATTCAGATTTATTTACTCCCCAACCTGATAAAACATTTAAATTCAAGAAAGGGCTCAAAGAATCTGATATCCTTGCGAAGAATGATTCTGAATTGACAGCGCTCTGGCAGAAAGTGCAACGTTATGAAGGGAAAGGTTGTCTCAATGCGGTCAATAATATCCTGACAATAATTGCCCCGCACTTTATCGGCAAAAAGGTTTCGGAATTTAAGTCAATATCAATGATTGATAAGATATTGTTAAACCTTGAAAAAGAAACCGCAATCCTCAGGGGTAAACTCGAAAAGAACGCTTCCCAGGATGAAGTCATTGAAATTATGCAGAGAAAAGGCAATCTCGGAATGAATGCGATACTCTCAGTTTCACTTGCGATGGGCAGGATGATTGCCCACATACAGGGAAAGGAACTCTGGCAGTTGTTAAGGGAAGAAATGAAGCAATTAATGGCAAAGGTAATCGCAGCAAATGGTGGTTGGGAAATCATAAAGGATGTGGTTCCGAAAGAAAAGGCATCTGCATTGCAATCAGCAAAAGAAAATTTTGTGTCTGTTCTACAAAGAGAATTGACATTTGAAAGCCTTGTAAAATGTCTCCAGAATGTTGAAAAAAGGTTGAAAAAAGAAAACAAAAAACTATATCAGGCTTTAAGAGAGCAGGCACAGATTTATTGAAAATTTGCAGGCAACTTTCTGTGTAATATATAAGAACCAACCTTAAAAATACATTTAAGAGAAACACAAAAAGTTGCCTGCATCTTTTTGCTATTGACTTTACGCCAAAATTGATTAATCTTTATCAATGTCTATTACAGCAAAAACATTCTGGGATATTGAAAAAGAAAAGACAACTGTAATATATGCAATTTTTGGAGTTCTTGTATTTTTTTATTTTTTTTCTTTTTTTATCATCTGGACTATATTTAAACTTTTAATTTATGTAAGGCTTCAACTGGAAAATCCTCATATCCGATTTCATCTCTTCGGTTCGGATACATTAATCTTATTTGTTATTGCACTCATACTTGCGATCATGCACTGGCTTTACACAAATCGTAATGTTGTTGAGAAAATTTTAAAATTGCTTAATGCGAAGCCACCGGATAAAAACGACCGTTATCATTATGTCTTCAAAAATATTGTGGAAGAAATCAGCATTGCTGCAGGTAAAATAGTGGTTGAACCTTACATCGTTCCAACTATCGCAATGAATGCATTTGCGCTACAGGATATTTATGGTAGAAATGTCATTGGTGTAACCGAAGGACTAATATCAAGATTAAATCGCGATGAACTCCAGGCAGTCCTTGCCCATGAAATGGCACATATTGTATCAAATGATTCATTATTAACAACTGTAGCAAGTTCACTATTTGGAGTATATAATGAAATGCTCAACGGCATTGTAAATAATATCAGCAAAATGAATCGGGCTGACGAAGATATTCCTTTTAGTAAAAGCCAAAAGAATGCCGCTGCGGCCGGTTTGGTCTTCCTACCTGTATTTATCTGTCTTTTAATAATGAGTTTTTTATCCCAACTTCTATATGTTTTTATCTCGCGTGAAAAAGAATATCGGGCAGATGTGAACGCAATAAAATATACCAGAAATCCTTTGAGTCTTGCCCGTGCCCTTTATAAAATAGCAACCCATTATCGTGGGACTGCAAGTTACCTGGCACCAATTTTTATTTTAAGTCCTGAGGCAAATCCACTTGAAGAAAGGGAAGATTTTTTTGCCAATCTATTTTCCACCCATCCACCTTTTGCCAAAAGACTTGAACTTATCCTTGCTCAAGCTCACGCCGATATAAGCCAGGTTACCGAAGAGATTTATAAAATACCACGAAGTGAAGAACAGACAAAACCAACCAAGCCTGAAATTTTTATAAAAAAAGAAGAAAGATGGCTTGGACCTTATACATTGCTACAACTCCAATCTTTAGACTTTTTAACCCCTGATACCGAGGTTAAAATTAAAGGTACCGAACAGATAGTAAAGGCAGAATCAATTCCTGTATTAGACCATTATTTTAAAATAAAAAATACTCCTCTGTGGAAGATGCGACGTATATGCCCGGTATGTAATGAATGGTTAATAGTCCAGGAATATGAGGGATTGTATGTCTGGCGTTGTGCATTTTGCGATGGGCTACTTGTGGAAAGAGAAAAACTGCCGAGAATAATTGTGCGCGAAGAAAAAGAATTTTCTGAAGAGACCATACGTATCGCATCTTTTATTCTTGCTGAAGCCAAAAAGAAAAAACCAAATTTCAAATTGCTCATAGAGACCGTTAACAAGAGAAAATGCCCAAAATGTGGTAAACCGATGGTGCGTAAATTGTATAGTTATGTATACCATATTGAGATTGACGAGTGTAATGAATGTAATTTAATCTGGTTTGATAAAAATGAACTTGAGATATTACAATGTTTAATTGAAATGGAGGAAAAAGATGGAAAATGATAAAAAATTATTGGCAGAGAAAATTATTGCCGGTTTGAAAAAACACTTTCCAAACCCTAAAATTGAGTTAAACTATAGAAATGAATTTGAACTTTTGATCGCAGTCCTTCTATCTGCCCAGACTACTGATAAAAAAGTCAATGAAGTCACGCCAAAATTATTTGCCAAGTATCCCACACCCCATAGACTTGCTGAGGCTGATATCAATGATTTATGTAAGATAATCAAACCACTCGGCTTCTTTAAAAGAAAATCTGAACTCATAAAGAAATGTGCGGAAACGATATGTAAAAAATTTAATGGTAAAATTCCAGCAACAATTGAAGAACTTGTTCAATTGCCCGGTGTAGGCAGAAAAACCGCTTCTGCAGTCCTGGTAAATGCCTTCAATAAACCTGCAATTGTGGTTGATACCCACGTAAGCAGAGTCGCCACCGAGAGATTAAAACTGAGTAAGTCAAGGGATGCCGAAAAAATTGAGCTAGACCTAGCGAATATATTTCCAGAAAAATATTGGCAATTCATTGCAAATGGCCTCGTATTATTTGGAAGGTATATCTGCACCGCCAAGGATCCCAAATGTTCTTCCTGTGAGATATATACCTTATGCCCATACGAAAAAAAGACTCTTAGATAATAAATTGCACTTTTCTAAAAAGTTTTGTAGATGATTAAAAAATTATCTAAAAACTTTTTTATACTCATTTTTGGTGAAGGATTCAGCCATTTCATAGGTTTTATCATTAATGCATATATTGCTCGTGTTCTAAGCGTAGAAGGATTTGGAATTATAAACTACTGTCTTGCTTTTTTGACATATTTATTTCTTTTCAGTACAATGGGATTGCCAACCCTGGGTACAAGAGAAGTAGCAAGAGACAATAGTAATATTCGGATTATGGGAGAAATACTTGGAACAAGACTTTTTTTAACGCTAATTTTTTATGTCATATCCTTCTTACTTATTTTAATTATTCCTGGAAATGCTCTGACAAAAAAAATAATTTTTTTATACATCTTAGCAGGAATCCCTTATGCCTTTTATCTGGAATTTGTATTTCAGGCAAGAGAAGAAATGGAATATGTTGCCGGCGGCAGAATTATCCAGTATTCAAGTTATTTGATTCTAATACTAATTTTTCTCAAGAATAAAGAACAAATCATCGCAGTTCCATTATCATTCCTTGGTGGTTATATTACAGCAACTTTATTTTTGTTCTTATTGTTTTTGCATAAATATAAAAAAATAAATTTGTCCCTCAATCCTCTCAAGTCTTATCAAATGTTAATCAATGCCCTACCAATCGGTCTTGCGACTATGATTTATCAGGCCGCGATGAACTTTCCGGTAATATGTTTGGGAATATTTCATAATGAAAGAGATGTTGGATTTTTCAGCGCAAGCTTTAAGATAATAATATTGCTTTTAATAATTGAACGCGTTTTTTATTACCTTTTTTTCCCTATATTTTCAACACAAGATCAGAAAAACATTGGAAAAATCCTCACCTTCTCTTCCCAAATTATCTTAAGTATTACATTTTTAATTACAGTACTTGGAATTATATTCGCACAGAATATTATCACACTGATATATGATTCAGATTTTGCCCCAAGTGTAAGAGTATTAAGAATATTATTATTCTATTTTATGATTGCTCCCCTGAACACTATCTGGGGTTATGCACTGGTAGCCCTTAATCAGGAAAAGAAATTTTTATGTGTGATTATCATAATTTCAATTTTAAATCTAATTTTGACAATTGTACTTGGCTATTTATTGAAAGCTACAGGCGTTGCCATCGCGCTGTTTGTAAGTGAATTAATCGGTTTAATAATAATGAAAATAAAATTGAACTCTGTAGTTCAGTTTCAACCATTCTCATCATTTAAATCAAGAGATATTAAAGATTTGTTTAAAAATTGAAAAGAAACACCCCTTGACATCTCTTTTATTTTAATTATAATAAGCCATCGCGGGGTAGAGCAGCGGTAGCTCGTTGGGCTCATAACCCAAAGGTCGCTGGTTCGAATCCAGCCCCCGCTATTTAAAAATGAGGAGTCTTGATGGAAAGAAGAAAAAAACCAGAAAGAAGGAAAGGTGAAAGGAGAAGATTACTCACCGAAGCAGAATTTCGTAAACTGATTGAAGAAGGCAAAATAAGTGAAGATGACCGACGTTCCTGGACGGAAAGGCGGAAATCAAAGCGAAGAAAAAAGCAAGTGGGAATTTAAAAATGCCAATCTTTGAATTTCAGTGTAAAAGATGTCTTAATAAATTTGAAGAGCTCGTGTTTAAATATAGTGAATTGGATAATATAAAATGTCCAAAATGTGAGAGTAAAGAAGTAGAAAAACTAATTTCTATCTTTGGTTTTCGTAGCACAGGGCCAAACGGAGAAACTGTGAGTACAGGTAGTTCCTGTACTGGATGCCAGCGCACAACCTGTGCAGGTTGTAAATAAAACAGGAGGTTAAAATGCGTCGTGAATATCTTATTGAAGCAATATCATCAAAATTTGGTTCTATATATCCCAAGATTGATATTGAAAAACTTGTTGATGCATTCCTTGACCTTATAATAGATACCTTGATAAAAGAGAAAAGAGTAGAAATAAGGAAATTTGGAACTTTTGAATTGAGGAAAAGACCAGGCAGAACATCAAAAGCTCCAAAATCAGGTAAGGAATTCACACTTCCCGACCGTTATGTTCCATTTTTTAAACCATCCAAGGTATTCAAGAAAATAATAATGGAAAGGACTAAGCCATAGTTTTGAAATAAAATATTGGAGAATCAGAATATCAGTGTATCAGCGACGATTAAGAAAAATCTTTACCTGATGTTCTGATATACTGATACACTTCTAACATGGATGTTTTTGAAACAATTAAATGGCGAAGAAGCATCAGAAAGTTTGCACGCCAAAAGATAGAAAGAGAAAAACTATTAAGAATTCTTGAAGCGGGTAGGTTAGCCCCTTCTTCAAGTAATCGCCAGGCATGGCATTTTATAGTTGTTGATGATGAAGACTTGATAAAACAAATCCCTGAAAAGGTTGTAATCGGCACAAAAAGTATTATCTCCTGGGTCAAAGACGCACCTCTGGTGATTGTTGGTTGCTATACAAAAGCAGTAACCCACTTTGTAGCCGGACTTTACGGAAGAGAAAATCACCTAATTGATATTACAATAGCAATGACTCATATGGTCCTTGAAGCAACCGAAATGGGTATAGGAACCTGTTATATTGGCTGGTTCAATGAAAAGCATTTAAAGAAAATTTTAAAAATCCCTGAAAGATATCGTATTGCAATGCTTATCGCAATGGGCTACCCTTCAGAACCTTCTACATCGGAAGGTATCGGCGGTATAAAACAAAGGCCCCGAAAAGATTTAAAAGAAATCGTCTCTTATAATGAATGGGGCAAGAGTTTGCTCCATTAAAATAAATACAAATCTGCCTAATATCCAAAAATTGTATCATTGATTCAATGGTAACTTGACAAAGGTATAATTTTAGATAAAATAAAATATGCAAGTTCTAACACTTGTTATTGCAGTAATAATACTAACCATTACCTGTGCAGTTTTGATTTATATTGCGCGATATCTTGATGAAAAGAAGAAAAGGAAGCTCATCGGCATTATCTCTTCATTCTTATTCACCCTTTTTTCAATATCACAGATTTCATTTTTGCTATTCCCGGATGAAAAATATAAAAATTTCGGCGGACTCTTTGGACATTATATATCCCTGTGGACATTTTCAATAATCGGACTTTATTTTTTCGTCATTCCCGGCTTGCTTTTGTATTTTGGATATCTATACATTTTCGGGAAAGAAAAAAAAGATGGTTATCACTTACTATATTTGATACCCATCGGGGTAATCATCGATATAATCCTTTCTCTCTTTTTAAAATGGACACCCTATAAAAATTTAAATAGCGGTGGTTTTATCGGTGAAATAATAAAAAATTTTTTATTGAAATATTTTGGATATCCTGGAACTTATGTTATAATAGCATTTGGTATCCTTGTGATTATTTTTATGAGTATAAGAAAATTCATAATTCCTCAAAAGCAGACTCAAGAATCACCACCTGAGATTGAGGTGAAAGATATCTGGGCACAAAGTAAAGATAATATACCTGAAGTAGAAGAAGTGAATGAATCGGGGCTAAAAGAAAGAAAAAAACAGATTAAAAAGAAAAAAGAAATCCCCAAAATTGATTTTAAAACAGAGTTTTTAAATATTCTTGCAGAGCCGACCAAGAAAGTTGGCGTAGATACAGAAATTTTAAAAAAAGAGGCAGAGATATTAGAAAAACGACTTGCTGAATTTGATGTGCAGGGTAAGGTGGTAAATTTTGAATCAGGACCCGTGATTACAAGATTTGAATTTGAACCAGCACCAGGAATAAAAGTCAGCAGGATAGCAAACCTTGATAATGACCTTGCACTTGCATTGAAGGCAACAAGGGTAAGGATTGTTGCGCCTATCCCTGGAAAATCAGCTGTGGGAATTGAGGTCCCTAATAGAGAGCGTAGTTTAGTGTATTTAAAGAACTGCCTCCTTGACCCCAATTTTGATAATAACCCCTCCCCACTTGCAATTGTTCTCGGCGAGGACATTACAGGGAACCCTGTCAGTGATGACATTTCCACTATGCCCCATATGTTGATTGCCGGAACAACCGGCTCAGGCAAAAGTGTATGTATAAACACGATAATTGCGAGCCTCCTTTATCATACAACATTTAGGGATGTAAGGTTTTTAATGGTCGACCCTAAACGTCTTGAACTACCAATGTATAATCCCATTCCTCATCAATTGCGTAAAACAATTACCGAACCAAAGGATGCAGTTGAAGAACTGGAAGGACTTGTGGCAATAATGGAATCAAGGTATCGTGATTTTGCGCGTGAAAATGTCCGCGACATTGATGGTTACAATGAGAAAATGCGCAAGAAGAATGGAGAGATAAAGCCCTATATTGTAGTAATTGTAGATGAACTCGCTGACCTGATGTTTACCGCGCCGAGTGAATTTGAAGAAAGTGTAACAAGACTCGCCCAGATGTCTCGAGCCGTGGGGATTCATTTAATTCTCGCAACTCAGAGGCCATCGGTTGATGTAATAACTGGATTAATAAAGGCAAATTTCCCTTGCCGGATTGCATTTCAGGTTGCCTCAAAGACTGACTCAAGGACAATTCTTGATATGAATGGCGCAGAATCATTATTAGGAAGGGGTGATATGCTTTTCCTCCCACCGGGTAAGGGAACACCGATAAGATTACATGGCGCATATATTTCAACAGATGAAGTATGTGGCATCAGCAGATTGATTGCCCGACAGTATCTTTTAGAATTATTGAATGATCTTGAAGAAGACCTTGATGAAATTGTAACTACGGTTCTTGACGAAGAATTATGGACAGTCTTTATTGACCAAGATGACCCTGCCTTTGAGGAAAAAAAGAAATCGCTAATGAACATTATGCCGAAGGAAAAGATAGACCAGATCATTGAAAATGGCTATTACCCTAAATTAGGAGAAGTTATAGTAGAAGAAACAGCAACCGCGGAAATTGGTGAGGGTGAAGTTGACCCAATGTTTCCAGAGGCAGCAAGACTGGTATTTAGGCATCAGGTAGCGAGTGTATCTCTGTTGCAAAGAAGGCTAAACCTTGGTTATGCCCGTGCCGGAAGAATAATTGACCAGCTTGAGGCTGCGGGCATTGTTGAGCCATTTCAAGGTAGCAAGTCCAGAAAGGTTTTGATACAAAATCAGGACGAATTAGAATCAATTATTGCAAGATATCAATAGAATTTTACGATTCCTTCTGATTCAATAGACAAATTTTTAAAACAATAAAGAAAGTAGAAGATAAGCGCCAAAAATATAAAGTATTAAGAAATAAAACCATTCTTTAGGTTTTTTGTTTAAAAGTGTATAAAAAAATATTGTAAGAAAGGCAATAAAAGAACCCACCCAAACTTCGGGCATGAAAATTCCAATCAATATAAAACTTGAACCTAATATCAGACTAAAAGGTAATCTGCCTAATAAATTTTCCTTTTTATAAAAAAGAAGAGGCAGGGTTATTATGCCATTTTTTCTATCGCCTTCAACATCATTTATGTCCTTCGCACTGAAACCAATTGTGATTCCCGATAGGAGAGCAAAAAATAAGAAATTAGGAATTTGCTGAAAACTTTTTTCAAAATATATAATACTATATCCAAGGCAAATTGAAAGTATAACAGCAACAGATAGAATAAATGTTGAAATAAATGGAAACCTTTTCAAACGGATTGGCGGGACCGAATAAAGAATTCCTAAAAGAAAAAATGTAAACATAATAAGAAATGCCTGATAATTTAAGATCAATGCCATACTCATAACAACTAAAAAAATAATAAAACCACTAAAAAAATAGTAGGTTCTTCTGATACCCTTTAATAGCGGATTGCGCTGTTTGGACTTTGCATCAATCTTTAAATCAAAAAAATCATTCAAAATCTGCAATACCCAGAATCCAAGTGCTGGGCAGAAGAATATAAAAAGAACTCCAAGGAAATTAAATAAATCGTAATCGTAAATTAGACCCGATTGATGCATGGCTAAAAGAAAACCTGATAGACCAGCCCCGCCATAAAAAGCCATTCGCTCAACGCGCATTGATGAAATAAGTTGATAAAAATCTTTTTTGTTTAAGAGATAAAGATAAACAAAAAAAACAATAATGAAAAGAAATAGATAGATTGCTGAAAATTTCTGGGTATCAGTATTAAGGATACCCCCTGTTATATAAATCTCTTCTGGTCTGTTCATAGCAATCAAGGTTGTGAGTGCGCCCAAGAATAATATAATTAATAATACAATAAAAAATATTGCAATCCCATTTAAAAATTTTTTGCTCTGTGCGTAACCGTATAAACCCGCCAGAAAAGATATTAAAATAATAATAATCCTCTGCCCTGTTGATACACCAATATCAAGCAGCGATGCAAATGGATTCAAAAAATGCAAAAAATATTTTTCCAATCTTGATGGATAAGTAATAAAACAGCCGCCACATAAAATATTATCTATGATAGGAACAAATATTATTAAAACTACTCCGATACTTGCAATCTTTGTAACCCTGATTATATTATCATTGAGGAATAGAGAGATTGCGATAACGATGAATAAGAAAGTAGTTAAATAGAATAATGGGAAATGAACAAAATACATTAGCATTGCTCGATAAGAGAAATCAGAATATCCGATACTGTGTGTCCCTTCTAATATACCTTCGAAAAAGATTCTTAAAAAAATCAAAGAAAGAACCAAAATAAAACAAGTGATTAATTTGTAATTTTCAATAGCAGAGATTAAATTTCTAAATTTATTCATTTTGAGGGAAGAATTTTTTAATATTATTATGAAATTGTTTCTACCCGATTCCTGCCTAATTTCTTTGCTTTATATAATGCAAGGTCTGCCTTGTGTACCAATTCTTGGGCTGTCTGAGCCGATTGTGGATATGTTGCTAAACCAATGGAAATAGTTGTTCCCACTTTTCCAAATTTATTTAAGGTTATGTAATTGTTTTCTATCGCAGTCCTGATCCTCTCGCAGACTCTTATTGCGGCATTATTGGTAGTTTCAGGAAAAATTATAGCGAATTCCTCTCCTCCATATCTTGCCACAAGGTCGGTATCCCTAACAGTACTCTTTAATTTTGAAGCAATTGAAATCAAAAGCTGGTCACCTGCCTGATGGCCATATTTATCATTAAAATTCTTAAAATGGTCAAGGTCGATCATTGCCAGACTCACATATCGCGCATATCCCCTGCCCCGCTTTAGTTCGTTCTCTAATATTAAATCAAAATGTCTGCGATTAGCAATCTTGGTAAGTGCATCAGTAAGGGACATTTCCTTTGTTTCATTATAAAGACGGGCATTTTCAATTGCTATTGCAGCCTGGGATGCAAATACACTAAACATTCTCATATCCTGCTCAGTAAATGCATTCAATTTTTCGCTCTCAATATCCAAGACCCCAATCACACTACCGCGAACAATAAGTGGCACTGCTGCCTCTGATTTGATAGTCTTTTTGCCCATTACATAAAACGGAGTCTGGCTCACATCAGGGGCATAATATGGCTTTCCAGTTGCCGCTACATAAGCGGTAATGCCTTCCCTTTTGGGAATGCTCAAACGGATATTTTTTGATACATATTCCGGATAGCCACTTGAAGCCCGAACATATAGTTCATTAGTCTTTTTGTCCACAAGTAAAATCGCACAATTCTCATATCCGAAATTACGACGAATGACATCAAGTATACGATTTAAAACATCACCAAGTTCAAGAGTTGAAATCAATGATTGGGCAATGGTAAATGATACCGACAATTCACGACTTCTCGCCACCGCCTCTTCATACAATTTTGCATTATGAAAAGCAACGCTTAAACGGTCTCCTATCAATTCCAGAATCCGTACGGTCTCCTCATCAAAAGCATTTGGTTCATTACACTGAATATCAAGGACACCACAGAGTTTTTTTCCGATTTTCAAAGGTATTGCAACCTCAGATTTTGTAGATGTCTGGCCAAAAGAAATATACCGTTTATCTAAAGAAACATCATTTACTACTATTGTCTCTTCAGTTTGTGCTGAACTTCCAACTATACCCTGGCCAAACTTCATTCGTAAATCCCTCGGCACCTCATCTTTAAATCCCCGTGAAAGTTTCTTTAAAACGAGTTCTTCACCTTCCCTCCAGAATATTGCCACATTGAACTTTTTAAAATATTCAAGTATGGAATTAGTCACACTCTCACAGATTTCTTGCATATCAAGACTTTTGGTTAAACGATGGACAATCTTGTTAAGCATCGCGAGTTCCTTTGCTCTTTTCATCTCTTCTTCAACGAGTCTTGTATTTGCTATAACAACTGCCGCCTTTGCAGCAACATTACTTAAAAACATCTCATCTTCCCAGGTATATACATTCTCCTTTTTATAATCCTGAATTGTCATCACCCCTTCAACATTTCCTTTATATATCATTGGAACCCCAAGCCAGCTATAGGCATTCCTTCCGTGGGGAATAATACCAAGTCGCTTACATTGTTTACCAAGGTCCTTATTGATA
>JBDRWA010000026.1:0-19755 GCA_039802145.1 Caldifarciminota bacterium
GATTACCGTGCCTACTGGGGAAATGTTGAGATTGAATTGCGAATTATTCCTGAAAAACAGATTAGTGTTTATTACCAGGGAAGACTTATTCAGAAATTTCATTGCAATGGTAAGCAGTAGTTGACATGAGAAAAGAATTAAATATCATAAGGGGACATCTCGCTTTAAAATTAAGGGGACATTTTACCTTTGGAATAGCAGCTAAAATTAATTATAATTATAATATAAAAAAGAGTCCATATGAACTACTGTAATTTCGTATTTTGCAGTCGCGACTTCAGTCACTAATTATTAATTCGTAAATTAGCTATAATTTTTATTTCTCGCTCCTTAATTTTCTTAAACAACAGACACAACCCGGGGACGGAATGTTTTTCGCAACCGTGAAACGAATTACGGTTTTTGAAATTGGGTGAGGAGGTGAGTCTGGATTTGGTAATTAGGATTTGGTGTTTAAAAAATGTGGCTCCATTAGAATTTCCGACTGTATCTTTACCCCGTAGGAGGGAGTACGGGTTTTTTAATAGGATACAGCGGTTCTAACAGAGCCATTAATATTATATTTAAAATTTTGAAAAAGTCAAACATTGACAAAACTAAACTTTTGATTATAATAGAAAGTCTAAAGGGCGAATAGCTCAGATGGTGAGAGCGTCTGCCTTACAAGCAGAAGGTCACCCGTTCAAATCGGGTTTCGCCCAGGTTTCTTGTTTTGAGGACAGGGGATTTTTTAAAAAATTGAAAGAAAGGAGGTATTAATATGACAATAAAACCACTCCATGACCATATCCTTGTGGAAAGGATTGAAGAAGAGGTGAAAAAGGGTGGGATAATAATCCCTGATACGGCTAAGGAAAAGCCACAGCAAGGCAAGGTTATTGAAGTCGGTGATGGCCGAAGGGATGAAAAAGGTAATCGTATTCCCATGGATGTGAAGAAAGGCGATATTATACTTTTCGGAAAGTATGCTGGTTCTGAGGTGAAGATTGAAGATAAGGAATATTTGATAATCCGCGAAGACGATGTGTTAGGTATCATTCAAAAGTAAAGAAAGGAGCGTGTAATATGGCAGGAAAAATCATTAAATTTGATGAAGAGGCAAGAAGGTCTATTTTAAAAGGTGTCCAAATATTAGCTAATGCGGTCAAGGTTACTTTAGGTCCCAAAGGTCGGAATGTCATACTGGAAAAGAAATTTGGTGCTCCAACGATTACTAAAGATGGTGTGACTGTTGCGAAAGAGATTGACCTTGAAGAAAAATTTGAGAATGTCGGTGCCCAGATGGTTAAAGAAGTGGCATCCAAGACATCCGATGTTGCTGGTGACGGGACTACAACCGCAACGATACTTGCTGAAATGATTTATCGGGAGGGTCTAAAGACTGTGACTGCGGGTGCCAATGCTATGGAGGTTAAAAAGGGCATTGATAAGGCAGTCGAAACTGTGGTTGAAGGCTTGAAAAAACTTTCAACACCGATAAAAGGAAGAACCGAGATATTCCAGGTCGCTACGATTTCTGCTAATAATGATGAGTTAATTGGAAACAAGATTGCAGATGCAATGGATAAGGTAGGTAAAGATGGAGTGATAACCGTTGAAGAGGCAAAGGGTCTGGAAACTACTGTAGAAGTAGTTGAAGGTATGCAATTTGACCGCGGATATTTATCTCCTTATTTCATAACCAATCCGGAGCGTATGGAATGCATATTGGAAGATACTTATATCTTATTATATGAAAAGAAAATCAGCGCAATGAAAGACCTTCTGCCAATTCTTGAAAAGGTTGCGCAGAAAGGAAGGCCGATCCTTATTGTTGCCGAAGAGGTTGAAGGTGAGGCACTCGCAACACTCGTTGTGAATAAAATTCGCGGAACACTCCAGTGCTGTGCCGTAAAGGCACCTGGATATGGTGATAGGAGAAGGGCGATGCTTGAGGATATTGCAATACTCACAGGTGGTAAACTGATTTCCGAAGATATCGGTATAAAACTTGAAAATGTCCAGATTTCAGATTTAGGACAGGCAAAGCGGGTTGTAATTGATAAAGAGAATACTACAATCGTGGAAGGTGCGGGTAAAAAATCTGATATCCAGGCGCGTATCAACCAGATTAAAAATGAAATCCAGGAAACCAAGAGTGATTACGATCGTGAAAAACTTCAAGAGAGACTTGCAAAACTATCGGGCGGTGTTGCAGTATTGAATGTTGGTGCAGCAACCGAAGTTGAGATGAAAGAAAAAAAGGCAAGGGTTGAGGATGCACTCCATGCTACAAGAGCAGCCGTAGAAGAAGGTATAGTACCGGGCGGTGGTGTTGCCTATATTCGCTGCATTCCAGAACTCGAGAAATTGAAACTTTCTGGCGACCAACAGATCGGTGTTGAGATTGTGAAAAGGGCACTTGAGGAACCAGCAAGACAACTTGCCGAGAATGCAGGTAAAGAGGGTTCCGTAATTGTGGAACAGATAAAGAAAGAAAAAGGGAATGTTGGTTTTAATCTGCTTACCGAGAAATTTGAGGATATGGTTGAGGCGGGTATCATTGACCCGACAAAGGTGGTCAGAACTGCGTTGCAGAATGCAGCAAGTATTGCATCGCTACTCGTCACTACTGAAGCAGTTGTTGTTGAAAAACCTGAAGAGGAGAAGACTCCACCTACACCACCTGGCGGATACGGTGAGTATTAAAGGATAGTTTGAGGGTTGGGGTTGGGATGCTAAAAATCAATAAAATAACCAGCATCTAAACCCCAACCCAAAGACAATCCGTAATTATGCCCACTTACGAATACGAATGTAATAACTGCAAATATCTCTTTGAGGTATTCCAGGGTATCAACGAACCAAAGATTGAAAAATGTCCAAAATGCGGGGGCAGTGTGAGAAGATTGATATCAGGTGGTGCTGGTTTGATTTTCAAAGGGAGCGGGTTTTACATCACTGATTACAAAAAAACGAGCCTGCCTAAAGAAGAGAAAAAATCAGAATTGAAAAAACCCGAAGAAAAACCCGCAATTAGCCACAAAAAAGATTAATTCAAGATGTTTAATATCAGTAGATGGTTAATAATCTCAGGGATAATTTTGATTTTACTCGGTATTTTATTCCTAATCTCACCTCGTTTACCAATTTTCAGGCTTCCTGGAGATATTGTAATAAAAAAAGATAATTTTTCTTTTTATTTTCCAGTAGTTTCAAGTATTATAATCTCCATAGTTTTATCCCTTATCATTAATCTACTTTTCCGGAAATAGAACATTTATCTTCTCCCTCGTGTTCTTGACTTCTCAATAAAATTTTGTATAATTTTACTATGAAAAAATTGAACGGGAATAATAAGGACGAAAGTAGAATAGAAAATCCAGCTGGCTCAAGAAGGGTAGAACTGATTTATATAGACCCTCCATATAAAAAGACCATATGATTCAAATATATACGGGTAATGGTAAAGGAAAGACGACTGCAGCATTGGGACTGGCATTGCGCGCGGTCGGGCATAACAAAAAGGTCATAATGATTCAGTTTATGAAAGGCAAAATCAATTATGGTGAACTGAAATCAGCAAAAATGCTAAAGAATTTTAAGATTGAGCAATATGGCAGGCCTGATTTTGTTGATAAAGACCATCCCGCAAAGATAGATATTGAACTGGCAAAAAAAGGATTTGAAAGGGCAAAAGAGTTGATAAAGAGTAAAAAATACGATATTATAATTCTTGATGAATTAAATGTGGCGGTAGATTATGGATTGATTTCTGTTAAAGAAGTTGTTGAACTATTGAAGAAAACACCTAAAAAAATAGAGATAATTATAACTGGTAGGTACATGCCTGAAGAATTTAAGGAATATGCTGACTTGATAAGTGAAATCTTTGATGTAAAACACTATTTCCAAAAGGGAATAAAGGCAAGAAAGGGATTTGAATTTTAGTATTCAATATTTACCTTTTAAGGTCAGGATTGACAATAATCCTAAATTCATTATAATAAGTAATTATATTTACGAATTTTCTTTTATCGCTTTAGTAATAGTTGAATTAATTTGAAAAAGGAGGTATATGATTTTTCCAATTGAAAAAATCTGGGAACATTATAATAATAATAAATATCTTGCAATTAATGTCGCTGCTCTTTATGCGCGGAAGGTAAAAGACGAACAGATACAAGGATTGGCACCTAAGGAGGTAAATCCTATTAAAGAAGCACTGGTAAAATGTGCTTTAGGTAAGATAAAATACAAATAAAGGTGAAGATTGTCTTAGGAATAACTGGTTCTATTGCTGGATATAAGGCATTAGAACTTATCAGACTCTTGAGGCGCGAAGGAAATGAGGTAAAGGTAGTCCTTACCAAATCTGCGCTACAGTTTGTTACTCCTTTGTCCTGCCAGACTCTATCTGATAATGAAGTCTATATTGATCAGTTCGTACTGACAAAAGGTATTAAACATCTTTCCTTAAATGATTGGGCTGATATTCTGGTAATTGCTCCTGCTACTGCTAATATCATAGGTAAGGCAGCGAATGGGATTGGCGATGATTTGCTGTCAACCACGATAATCTCATTTCAGAAGTCAGTCCTTTTTGTTCCAGCGATGGATTCGGGAATGTGGGATAACAAAATAGTTCAGGATAATTTGGAGAAACTCAGGAAAAATGGCTATCAGATACTTGAACCTGATTCGGGACCTCTTGCGTCCGGTAAAGTTGGAAAAGGAAGATTTCCCAATATAGAGAGAATTTATAAAAAAATTCTTGTCTGTTATCAAAACTATAAATTACTGAGGGGCAAAAAAATTCTAATTACTGGTGGTAGGACAGAGGAGGATATAGATTCTGTTCGGGTCATCACCAATCGTTCTTCCGGTATTATGGCACTTGAACTTTATGAAGCTGCGCGCTGCAGGGATGCAGAAGCAAGATTGATTATGGGGCAGACGAGTGTCTCAGTCGCAGATGAATCAGAGATATTCAGGGTAAGGACTTCTGATGAGATGCTACACATATTAGTAAAAAATATTAAATGGGCAGATATTTTGATAATGAGTGCAGCAATTGGTGATTATAGACCAGTAAGAATCGGTGATACAAAAATTCATGCCAGTTCCCTAAGATTGGATTTAAAAAAGAATATAGATGTTCTACAGTCAATCCGCAGATACAAAAAAAATAAGATATTCATTGGATTTTCTGTTGAAGATAAGGATGCATTGGCGCGGGCTCAGCAAAAATTAAAGGATAAAGGTCTTGATTATATAATTTCTAATCCTACCTGGGTCATTGGTAGGTTTACGACGAGTGTATCAATAATAAAAAAAGACGGAAGTATGATTGAGCCGGGCACGATGACAAAATGGGAACTTGCCAATTACATACTTGACCTAGCTATTCCAGGATAGAAAATGTTAGACGAAAAAAAAGTTCCACCGCATTCGCTGGAAGCAGAAGAATCAGTCCTCGGTTCCGCACTTCTGGATGAATCCGCAGTCATTAAAATTCTTGAAATGTTGAAAGAAGAGCATTTTTATTCTCCAGCGAATCAGAAGATATTTCGTGCAATTGCTGATTTGTACAATCATAATGTTACGCCTGACTTGGTCACAGTAACAGACTGGCTGAGAAAAAATAAGATGCTGGAAGAAGTGGGGGGCGGAGACTATATTTCAAGTTTAGTATCAAGTGTAATCACTACAGCGAATGTTGAAAATCATGCGCGTGTGGTTCTTGACAAGGCAATAAAGAGGAATCTGATTCGCTCTTCGATGGAAATCTTAAAGAATGCATTTGAAGACAATCAGAGTGCAGCAGAGATGGTTGATATTGCCCAGAATCTTGTTTTTCAAATAAAAGAAAAGGGATTGCGTAAAGAACCTGTTCCTATTAGGGTCCTAATAACCAATATCCTTGAAACCGCAGAAAAAATGCGCGGTGCCCGATTAGTTACTGGCGTTGAAACAGGATTTTATTTGCTGGACGAGCTGACTTCGGGCTTTCAAAAGGGTGATTTTATCATTATTGCCGGTAGACCCAGCATGGGTAAGACTTCATTTGCCCTTAATATTGCAGCATTTGCGGCGATGAAAAATAATGTGCCGGTAGCAATTTTCTCCCTTGAAATGTCGGCTGAAAGTTTATCTCAGAGAATGTTATGTAGTGAAGCAGGTGTAAGCCTTCGTAATCTTCGCCGCAATATTCTTTCGGACCGCGACTGGACAAATCTTGTTGCTGCGGCAGGCAATTTACATCGTGCTCCAATATTTATAGATGACACTCCTTCTCTGACAATGCTGGAATTGAAGACAAAGGCACGGAGATTGAAGATGGAGAATGATATCCAACTTGTAATAGTTGATTATCTACAGATGATTGCAGGAACACCAGGAGTCAGGCAACCAATATCCCGACAGCAGGAGATATCCGAAATTTCCCGTTCGCTCAAGATACTTGCCAAAGAACTGGAATTGCCCCTTGTTGTAGTTTCACAACTTTCAAGAATGCCCGAGCAACGTAAAGAAGACCATCGCCCCAGGCTTGCTGATTTGAGGGAGAGCGGGGCTCTTGAGCAGGATGCTGATGTCGTGATATTCATTTATCGCCATGAATATTATTTTCCGGATGACCCTGATGCTCGTGGTAAGGCAGAGATTGATGTAGCAAAACAAAGGAATGGACCCACCGGTAGGATTGAACTTGGTTTTCAGAAAGAATTTACGAGGTTTACAAATCTCGCACCTGGTTCTTTTGCACCGGAGATAGAAGAAATTGAACCTTTTTAGCAATATTGCCGATTTTTTTGAGTTCTTTTTGCGGAGTTTCTTTTTCCCCTGGGACTTTCGCAAACACAAAATAAGAATTTTTGAGCAGATTGATAGCGTGGGTGTTGGCTCTTTACCGATTATCATTCTTGTTTCGGCATTTCTTGGCCTGGTTACAACTGTTCAATTATCATATCAGTTGCTCGGTTTACTCCCGAGGTATTTCCTTGGTGCAGTGGTGGGCAGGATGGTTTTGATAGAACTCGGACCAATACTAACAGGTTTGATTGTCAGTGGAAGATGTGCGTCGGCAATGGCAGCAGAGATCGGGACGATGAGGGTCACCGAACAGATTGATGCCCTTGAATCAATGGCGATAAATCCGTATCAATTTCTCGGATTCCCCAGGATAATGGGGACTCTCATTTCCCTTCCAATTCTAACTGTTTTTTCGGAATTCGTTGCAATCTATACAGGTGGCATATATGCCCATGCATTTTTGAATGTTCCTCTCGGCGTATACAATTACGGACTGGTTAGAAATTTTTATCATCGCGACCTGTTTGGTGGATTATTAAAAGCAATTCTATTCTCCTTTGCGATATCACTTTCTGGTTGCTATTTCGGGCTTAAAGTTAAGGGCGGAGCAAAGGAAGTTGGTGTTGCTACCACTTACGCCGTCGTGACTGCTTGCGTATTGATTTTGCTCTTGGATTTTATCGTTGCCCTTTTAGTTTTTGGATAATGATAGAAATAAGGAATTTAACAAAACAGTTTGATGGTCATTATGTGCTTAAAGATGTGAGTTTTATTGTTGAGGATGCAAAACTTGTCGTTGTTTTAGGCCCATCTGGAACTGGAAAAACAGTTCTTCTAAAATCAATTCTTCGTTTGTTACCGGTTGATAATGGTGAGGTGTATTTTGATGGAATAGATATTTTGAAAGCTGACATCAAGGAAGTGTATAGGATAAGAAGGAGTGTGGGATTTATTTTTCAAAGCAGTGCTCTTTTTGACTCTATGAATGTTTTTGAAAATATTGCCTTGCCTCTAATTGAACATACAAAGATTTCGGGCAAGGAAGCAAAGGAAAAGGTGAAGAAATTACTGAGGATTGTTGGACTCCCGGGCAAAGAAAAGTTATTTCCCCGGGCATTATCCGGTGGTATGAAAAGACTTGTCTCAATTGCCCGAGCGTTAGCACTTGAACCACGCTATTTATTCTATGATGAACCCACAACAGGACTTGACCCGGTTATGCGCGACCGGATAATATCTTTGATAGTAAATCTAAAAAAAGAACTTAAAAAAAGCGGGATTGTCGTTACCCACGACCTTGAGACAGCACAGATAGTAGGCGATGTGATATATATGTTAAAAGACGGTCAGATTAAAAGGTTGGAAAAGATTGAGAAAGGAATGTATGGAGACTAATATTAAAAGAACATTGGTAGGTGTATATATCACCATTGGTGTGATACTCTTTTTTGTTTTTTATATCCTGCTTTCAGGGAAGATTTCCTTACATCACACCAGGGAGATTAAAGTTTATTTTGATGATGTCACCTGGTTAAGGGTTGGAGACCCAATTATGATTTATGGGATTGAAAAGGGAAGGGTTAAATCAATACATCTTAAGGGCGATAAAGTTCTTACTGTTCTTGCTCTTGACCCTGATATTATATTGTATGATGATTCAAAAATTTCAATAAGGCTTGTGAGTTATCTTGGTTCAGACCGTTATATAAAGATTGTACCTGGGAAGAGCGGAATAATTCCTGAATATTACTATGGTTACAATGCTTCATTTGATATTGAACTTGTGGCAACAAAACTTGATAGTTTGAGCAACTTATTTAGTAATCTTAAACTTCCGGATTTGGGTAATATTGGAGACCGATTTACTGGGATCCTTGATAAGAATCTTAAAGATTTGAAGGAAATGATTAAAGAACCTAAAGACCAGTTAGGATTGATTACATTGAAAGTAGGTCTACTTCTTGATTCATTAAATGCACTTCTTCAAAAACAGGGAACAGTGGCAAAACTCGTAGAGTCTGATGAACTTTATGAAGAGATCAGGGAGACCAATCAGGCATTGAAATCGCTGATAGATGATATAAAGGCAAATCCCAAAAAATATTTGGAGATAAAGGTATTCTAATAAAATGGTTAAAATGCCCAAAACCCTAAATTACCTAAAAATTTTCAGGTATTTAGGTATGTAGGTATTTTGGATTTTTATGAAAAGTCGGTTTGTCTGTCAGGATTGTGGCGCAGTTTCACCTAAATGGCTGGGCAGGTGTCCAAACTGTGGTGCCTTTAATACTATGGTAGAGGAAGTTGTTGAAAGGGTGGAGCCTTTGCTAAAAAAGGTAAGACCAATCGTGCTTTCTGAGGTTCCTTATGAAGATTTTAAGCGAAGGTCTGTAGGTATTGGTGAAATGGACCGTGTGCTTGGTGGTGGATTTGTGCCGGGCTCCTTAATATTGCTTGGAGGTGATCCTGGAATTGGTAAATCCACATTGATGCTACAGATTTCTGATTTCATCAGTAATAGTGGTGGTAAGGTCTTCTATGTGAGTGGAGAGGAATCATCCGCACAGATAAGACTCAGGGCAGAAAGATTGGGCACTAGGGTTGCGAATATTAATATCCTTGCGGAAACTGAACTTGATACAATTCTCAAGACCGCAGAAGAACTAAAACCGGATTTGATGGTGATTGATTCAATCCAGACAATCTACAAATCTAATATTTCATCAGCGCCTGGGAGTGTTGCACAGGTTCGTGAGTGTGGTGGAGATATAATGAGATTTGCCAAGGCTCATAATATTACCACGGTAATAATAGGTCATGTTACAAAATTCGGAGTCATTGCTGGACCCAAGACACTGGAGCATATTGTTGATACTGTTTTGTATTTTGAAGGCGACAAAGAAGGACAGTTTAGAATCCTGCGCGCAATCAAAAATAGATTCGGTGCTACCAATGAGCTTGGTGTATTTGAAATGACAGGCAATGGCTTAAAGGAGATAACTAACCCATCAAGTATATTTATTTCTGACATAGCGGCTCCAGGTGCAGTAATCATATCAATAATTGAAGGCTCAAGGCCATTTTTAGTTGAAGTGCAGGCACTCACCAGTCCAACCTTTTTTAACTACCCACAGCGAGTGACCACCGGAATAGACTATAAAAGACTCGCAATGCTCCTTGCAGTCCTGGAAAGACGTGCAGGAATAAATGTTTATGGGTTGGATTGTTTTGTAAATGTCGCGGGCGGAATAAGAGTAACAGAGCCATCCGCAGACCTTGGTATCATCCTTGCTATCGCATCATCTATAAAGAATAAGGCAGTGAACAAAGATGTGCTTGTGATTGGAGAGGTGGGATTGTGTGGTGAAGTCAGACCGGTTTTTGGAATTGAAATGAGATTAAAAGAAGCAGAAAGGTTGGGTTTTAAGATTGCGATAGTACCTGCAAAGAATAAATTGCCAGAAAATTTGAAAATGGATGTAATACAAATAAAAGAAGTGAATGAAGCAGTATCCACGTTATTTGCTGCTTAAGGCAAGGGGGTAGGATGTTGTTCTTTAAAAAAGAGGAAAAATTTGTTCTTGATTCATCAAGTATAATTGATGGACGGGTCGTGAATCTTTTTGAAAAGAGGTTTCTGGAAGGTAAGGTTTTTATACCTTATCTTGTTAGAATAATTGTGCGTAGGAAATTAGGACCCGAAGCAGATAAGATTATTAATAATCTTAAAAAATTTGCCCATGTTGAATTTGTAGATAGGAATGTGGATGGTTTAGTGGAAGAAGAATGTGTATTGAAGATTGCTGAACAGAAAAAGGCAAAGGTAATTACAGCCGCCAACGGTTACGAATTTTATACTAAATCTTTCCCTGATTTGCGGATTTTAAATATTAAAGAATTATACCGGATTTTAACTCCAATGTTCTATCCTGGGCGGATAATATCTATTAGAATCATTAAGAGGGGTTTGAATCCAAATGAAGGAATCGGTTATATTGAAGGTGTGAAGGTTGTAGTGGAAAACGGAGCAAAATATTTGAATCGGAATGTAGATGTGAAGGTGGCTTCAATGATACAATCTGAAACTGGTAATTTAGTGTTTGGAACTGTTATTGAATCAACCCAAGAGACCAATGAAGATGAGCGTAAAAATAAAGAAAGGAACACTGATGAATAATACTATAGAGTATCTTGACAATCTTTTACAAAGAATATGTGAGTCCAATTGGGTCGGGCATACAGGAAATACTACAGAGATTGTATTAAAAGAGATGAAGCCTTTTGTCGATAATGATTTTATTTTTCCTGATGGAAGTGCATACGGCTTTATAAAAGGTGCAAACAATTTAGATGTCTTGCTTGCCTGTCACATAGATGAAATTGGTTTTATCGTAAACTATATTGAAGAGAATGGATTTTTGAGATTTAAAGAAGTAGGAGGTGCCGATAATAGGATATTACCGGGGCAGGAAGTTATTGTTCTTGGCAGGAAACAAATAAAAGGATACATCGGTGTTAAACCGCCCCATTTAATGAAAAAAGAAGAGAGTGAAAAGGTTATTACTATTGATAAACTTTTTATTGATACAGGTTTGGCTCCTGAAATGGTTAAAAAATATATAAGTATCGGTGATTTTATTTGCTTTGCTGGACACTACAGTAAACTACAGGGGGACTTGAGAAGTGTCAAATCGCTTGATAATAGGGCAAGCGTTGCCTGCGGCATTCTGATTATGCGTGAACTTTCTGAACTTGGCTCGTCTGTGAATCTTCATTTTGTTGCAACGAATCAGGAAGAAACCACAGGACTCGGTGCCAAAATCCATTCTTATCGTTTGAAACTTGATTATGGAATTGTAATTGATGTCACGCATGGTGAATATCCAGGACTTTCTGAGGGTGAATACTATAATCTAAATAAAGGGCCCGCGATCGGCTGTGGTGCTACCATACCTAAGCGATTATTTAAATTACTCGTTGAAACCGCAAAATCCCTTGAGATACCATATCAGGTTGAACCATTGCCTGCCTATACAGGTACCGACGCTGATGCAATTGCATTTAACAAAGAAGGAATTCCCACTTGTGTTTTAGGTATCCCCTTGCGTTATATGCACACTCCAGTTGAAGTTGTAAGTTTAAAGGATGTTGAAAGGACAGCAAGACTGGTGATTGAATTTTTAAAAAGGCTTTAATTAAAAATTAATGCAACCCGAGGTGAGGTTGTAAACTTTTTGAGAAAGGAGTCAATATGGATTGGGGATTAAAAAATAGATTATCACGAATAATTAAACCAGAAACCGGCAGGACCGTGATGCTGGCGGTTGACCATGGATATTTTCTTGGTCCTACATCCGGGCTTGAAGTTCCGTCAAGGACAATTAGACCATTACTTCGTTTTGCCGATTCATTGATGCTCACAAGAGGGGTATTAAGGACCTCGGTTCCTGATTATTTTGACATACCGATTGTGCTTCGTGTCTCTGGTGGTACAAGTATACTTGCAAAAGATTTATCAAATGAAGGGATTACCACTTCAATTAAAGAGGCAGTAAGGTTGAATGCTTGTGCAGTGGCACTCTCAATATTTGTAGGGTCTGAACATGAAAAGGAAACATTATTAGCACTCTCCGAACTCGTCAATCAGGCAGAAGAATATGGTATTGCAGTCCTTGCGGTTACTGCTGTAGGCAGAGAGATGGAAAGGGATGCAAAATATCTGAGTTTATGCTGCCGGATTGCTGCAGAACTTGGTGCCCATTTCGTAAAGACATATTATTGTGAAGACTTTGAGAAAGTAGTTGAGACCTGTCCGGTTCCAATTGTAATTGCCGGCGGTAAGAAAGTTCCAGAAAAAGAAGCACTACAACTTGCTTATAATGCAATAAATAAGGGAGCAGTGGGTGTTGATATGGGCAGGAATATATTCCAGTCTGAAGACCCGGTTGCGATGATACAGGCAGTGCGGGCAATCGTGCACAAGGATGCGAGTGTGGATGAGGCATATGAGATATTTGTGGAAAAGAGAAGAAAAAGGTCTAAGGGTTAGGGTTGAGATGCTGGTTTTTCAGATTCCTTGACCATTTAACCATAATGCGGGTGGCAGTTTACTACAACAATAAAGATATAAGGATTGAAGAAAGGCCGATTCCTGAGATTAAAGAAAATGAACTACTGGTTAAAGTAATTGCCAGCGGGATATGTGGCAGTGATGTTATGGAATGGTACAGAATCAAAAGTGCACCGAGAGTCCTGGGACATGAAATTGCGGGTGAAATTGTTAAAAAAGGCAGAAATGTTAAAGATTTTGAAATAGGGGATAGGGTTTTTGTATCCCATCATGTTCCCTGTAATGAATGTAGATATTGTTTAAAAGGTTATCATACAGTATGTGAGACATTGAAAAAGACCAATTTTGATCCCGGTGGTTTTGCCGAATATCTGCGCGTTCCAGAAATAAATGTAAAATTCGGAACATTTTTATTGCCCGATGAAGTATCCTACGATGAAGGCACATTTATTGAACCGCTCGGTTGTGTAATAAGAGGTCAGAGGTTTGCGGAAATAAAAACAGATGATACCGTGCTGGTGATTGGCTCGGGTATTGCGGGTATATTACATATAAAACTTTTAAAGGCACGGGGCGTTAAAAGTATAATTGCAACGGATATAAATGAATACCGCCTTCAATTTGCCAAAAAGTGTGGGGCAGAGGTGATTAATGCAAGAGAGAATGTAATGGAAAGGGTAAAAGAATTAAATAATGGTCGTCTCGCAGATATCGTGATTGTGAATACCACAGTACTCAGTGCCTTTGAACAGGCGTTTTCTTCGGTTGAACGTGCCGGCACGCTTTTGTTGTTTGCACCTACTGCCCCTGAAGTGCGTATTCCCCTTCCACTTTTTGAACTATATTTTAAGGGGGTTAAGATTGTTTTTTCTTATGCAGCAGTTAAGCAGGATATAATGGAGGCAATTGAGTTATTAAAAAATAAAAAACTGTATGTCATTGATATGATTACACATAGACTTGGCTTGGGTGAAATTCAAAAAGGATTTGAACTTGTAGAAAAGGCAGACCGGTCATTGAAGGTAATCATTGAACCGCAATTATAGTTATCTAATTGAGCATAAATTTAATACAGCGTGAGTCGCTCTTTTAGATAATCAGGAGAAAGTTTGCCCTCAGCGACGAGTTTTCGCTTTGATTGTTCCATATCTTGCATTCCAAATTGTCTGCCGGTCTGGATCACAGATTCAATCTGGTATACCTTTTGCTCACGGATAAGATTTCGTACCGCTTGAGTGGCTATCAATATTTCAAATGCAGCAATTCTGCCCGGAGAGTCCTTTCTTGGATAGAGTCTCTGGGCGATTACACCCTGTAAAGATTCAGATAGTTGGACCCTTATGCGGTCCTGCTGGTCTGCAGGAAAGACATCAATAATTCTTGTCACAGTCTTTGATGCACTTGAGGTATGGAGGGTTGCAAATACAAGATGACCGGTTTCCGCCGCAGTTAAAGCGAGACTTATTGTTTCCAGGTCTCTCATTTCACCGACAAGAATATAATCGGGGTCTTCTCGTAGGGCACTCCTTAATGCCTTACTAAATGAGTGGGTATCACTACCGACTTCACGCTGGTTTACAATACATTTTTTTGATTTGTGAATGAATTCAATAGGGTCCTCAATCGTTATAATGTGACCATCCTTATTTGTATTTATATAATCAATCATTGCAGCGAGAGTGGTTGATTTCCCACTTCCCGTAGGACCAGTTACAACAATCAACCCATAGTCAAGGTCAATGAGTTCCTGGATCACTTTTGGCAGACCTATCTCTTCCATACTGGGAATGCGTTCGGGAATAACACGAAACACAGCCCCAATTCCCTTGCGCTGTTTAAAGATATTTACCCTGAATCTGCCGATTTCCGGCAAGTGGAGCGAGAAATCTATTTCTTTTTCACTTTCCAGTTCCACCTTCTGTTTTTCATTAAGGATATCGTAAACTAATTTTTGAATAAATTCTGGATGAGCATCATTTTCATTCAATTTTTTCATTGCTCCATGAATTCTCATCATTATTGGTGAGCCAGCACTCAAGTGTAAATCACTGGCATTTGAATCTACAGTCTGTTTTAGCAGTCTCTCAATCTCAGACATTATTATTCCTCATTTTCGGGATTGATATACTTTATTGTAACATCGCCTTTTATCCTGTAATTTTTTGTATTACCGTTTTCATCAGTGAATCTAACAGTAGCACCGTCTTTAGAAATATTTATATTAATTGTTTTGATAGCATCTGCTTCTTTTAAAATTTTCTCGGTCTGTTCGGTAAGAAAAAACTTGTCAAGCAATGCAATTATTTTTTGGGGTTCAGCCCCTGAGACAATAACTTCCTTTTTGGCAATCTCTTTTATTTTTTCAATCCCTTCGGTATCGGCAGGGTTCCCGGTTGCTACATAAAGTTTCCCCTCAATTTCATATAGTGGTATGATACAGTATTGGTATAATAATTTCTCAGGAAAGGACTGGATTATTTCTTTATTTAGTATATCTGGCTTTAATTCAATAAATGGAATTGATGCTTGTTCACTCAAAAGCCAGATAAGGTCGTGTGGTGTTATGTAGCCCATTTCAATTAGGATTTCGCCCAGTTTCTTTTTTTCTTGTGCCTGTTTATGGAGTGCCTCATTTAATTGTTCTTCCGTAATAATTCCGCTTTTTACTAACAATTCGCCAATGCGCATTATTTTATTAGACTCCAATCAATTCAAAAACCTTTGCCCTTAATTGTTTTATATCAATTGGTTTAGTGATGAATGCAGATACTTCAGAAGTTTTTACGATTATATCATCCTCAAGTAGTTTATAGGCAGAACAGATGATTATTGGAATTGTTTTATTCCGTTCGCGAATTCTTTCAATTACTTCAAGCCCATGTGTACCAGGCATTTTTATATCCGTGATGAAGAGGTCAAATTGCTCTTTGGTTATCAATTTTACTGCCTCACGACCATTATCACAAGTTACAACCTCATAATCATCTTTTAATGCTTCATTTAAAAGAAGTCTTATAGGTTCCTCATCATCACAAACTAAGATTCTTTTTTTCATTTTTACCTCCTCACCAAGCAGGAAGCCAGACCGAAATTTTTGTTCCCTGCCCGAGTTTACTTTCTATTTTTATCTTGCCTTTATGGTCGTCAACGATCTTTTTTACAATCGCCAGACCAAGACCGGTTCCGCGCGGTTTTGTTGTATAAAATGGGGTGAAGATATTCTTCAAATCATTTTCACTTATGCCTTTACCATTATCAATAACTTCAGCAATAATGTATGGACTTTCTTTCCTAAAATTTATTCTTAATAGCCCATTTTCATCCATTGCCTCTATACTATTAGTAATCAGATTAACAAAGAGTCTACGTAGTGATTCTTCTTCTCCTCTAACCAATGCCTCGCTGCTACCTTCAAATATTATCCTTATCTTCATTACCTGGTTAATATTGCTTATTAATTCATAAAGATTTATTTTCTTCAATTCCATTTTTTTGGAGCGGGCAAATGTTAGTATGTCATCAATTATGTGATTTATTCTCTGCGTGCCTTTACGTATTTCTTCTATGTAAATCTTGATCTTCTCTTTGTCATTTACGTTCATTAATAATTGAGCAAATCCATCTATGGATGTTAAGGGATTGCGTATTTCATGGGCAACCCAGCTTGCCATCTTTCCAAGATAAGAAAGTCTTTCATTTTGTTTCGCTATCTCTTCAAGCCTTCTTATTTCTGAAAGGTCTTTAAATATGAGGACACAACCTGAAACTTGTCTATCAGGGGTTTCCAACAGAGTAATATTGAAACCTATTGGGATTCTATCGCCATCTTTGTTTAAAATTTCTACTTCGTCACGGATGATTGGTTTAGCAGTGTTCATTGCCTGTTCCATTTTCTGCCAGAGCAGGTCAATTCCTTCAATACTCTTGATATTGTAGCCGAGCAATTCATCTTTTTTAAATCCCAGAACTCTCTCTGCTTCTGGATTAATTGTGGTAATAATTCCATCTTTTTTTACAACCATTATTCCGCTTGCCACACTATTTATTATTCTTTCATTATATACTCTCAATTCAACCTCGCGGGCGGTGATTTTTTCAACTTCCTTTTTCAATTCAATATTAAATCGCTCAAGTTCTTCTTTTTTCCTTAACTCTTTTCGTGTTGACTCTGCCCAGTAACTGCTTATTAGCGAGATGATAAAAAAGAAAGGGATACGGATTAGAAACCGTGAATCCCAGAAAGAAATGTTGGGGTATTCACGATGGATAAGCCAGGCATAAATAATACTTGCGACAATCGCTATAAAAATACTGCCATTCACAGACTGGCTTACCGAGGATATAAATATTGCAAGAAAGTAAATAAGATAAAAGTCAGTCTGCACACCTTCGGTGAGGTAAATTGCAAGGGAAATTATGATTATATCAAAAAGGAATACGCTGAAAGAGAACCATGGTTTTGAGGTGATTTTTTCGGGAAGTTGGCTTATTGCAAGGCTAATAATGAAATATACAAAGGCTGTAAGATAACCCGGTTCACCATAATGCAGCCCTTTTTTTGAATAAGTCATTACAAGAATTGTAGTGAGTATCAGAAAGAATCTCAGAAAGCTAAGTTTATTTTTAGCCATGTAATCCTTCAGCATAGTATAATTAGCCTCCTCTTTTTTGTCAATTTTTTATTACTACTTACTTTTAATTATTAACTATTTATAAATGTCTTTAATAATTAACCCTTGCAACATAATATTATACATATTATTCTTTATGTGTCAATATTTACAATTGCCGATACCTGTCCACTTTTGTTCAAATTATTTTTAGCGCTTAAACATCTGATTGAAATGTAGTTGCCGAGTTTACTTATTTTAAATATCTGCAGACCAAGGTCTACCACTACATTTTTACGAAATTTTTAAAGGTTTGTTGAACCTAAAGTTTCTCTTGACTTTTCAGCAAAATTTATTAAAATATATAATAGAGATCGATAAAATAATTGGCCCCCCGAGGGAGGTTTTTTTATGAAAGTTTTGGTGTTGGATGATAAAATAGAGAGTAGAAATTTTCTAAAAAAGGTTTTAATAGAGAAGGGGCACGATGTAGTTGAATCAAAGAACTGTGTTGATGCATTTAGACTTCTTATGGACGATGGATTTGATTTAATAATCAGCGGTATTTTACAGCCGGTTCTTGATGGATTGCAATTCTGTTATCGGGTAAAAACAAATGATAAGACAAAAGATATCCCAATGGTAATTTGTGTTCCTGGTGTTACTGATGAAAAAGGGCAGGAGTATTTAAAAAATCTCGGGGCGGATGCCGTTATGAATACTACTATGCAAAAAGAACAATTCGCTCATAAATTGAATGATTTTATAAGTGATATCGTTAGTGGTTCGATACAGACAAATAGGCCTTCATTGCATATAGACAAGTCAGTTTTGCAGACTTACAGCGCACATTTTTTACAAAAGTTACTTGGAATATCAACCAAATATCAGACGCTATTTGACAGTGCGGGTGATGGTATTATGATTCTAAAGGATTATAAATTTGTAGAATGTAATAAAAGAGCACTTGAGATTTTTGGTTGCGATGAAAAAGACATAATTGGGAAATACCCTTACGAACTTTCTCCTGCGTTCCAACCCGACGGAAGTAATTCAAATGAAAAGGCAATACAGATGATGAAGGAAGCACTTTACGGGAAACCTATGTTTTTTGAATGGCAGCACAGAAGAATTGATGGTTCGTTATTTGATACTGAAGTAAGTTTGAGAAGATTTGAATTGCCTGATGGTGTTTATCTCCTCGCACTGGTTAGGGATATTACCATGAGGAAAAAAATTCAATATCAGTTAAAAGAAAGCGAAGAATTGTTCCGGACAATATTTGAGTCAGCAAAGGATTGTATATTCATAAAAAATAAGGCATTGAGATATGTTATGGTCAATAAATGTACGGCTGAATTATTGGGAATGAAAACCGAAGAAATAATTGGTAAAACTGATTTCGATATTTTTGGTCCGGATACTGCTAATACAATTATTTCCGAAGACCGGAGAGTTCTAAACGGAGAGGTTATTGAAAATTTTTCGGAAAGAAATATAAGAGGAAAAAGATTTAAGTTCCATACGATTAAGGTTCCTCTCTATAATGCAAAAGGTGAGATTTGGGGACTTTGTGGTATCGCGCGGGATATTTCTGAACAAGAGGCAACGAAAAGTGAATTAATAAAGAACCAGGAACGGCTGCAACTAATAACAGAGAATATAACTGAGGTTATTTTTATCCTTAATATGGATTTGAAGTTTACATTTGTGAGCCCTTCTATAAAGATAATTGGTTATGATACGGATGAATTGTTAAATAACGGGGTTGAAAAACTATTAACCCGACATTCCTACTCAGATGCAATGAAGGTGTTGAAAGAAGAATTAGAAATTGAGAGCATACCTACTTTAAACAAAAATAGATACCGCTCATTATTGCTACAAATTAAAAAGCGTGATGGAATGGAAATATGGGCAGAGACGACTTTTAAATTTATAAGAGATAAAGAAGGCAAACCAATCGGGATTCTTGGTGTGGCAAGGGATGTTAGTGATGCATATAATGCACACCAGGAATTGAAAAAAAGTTATGAACAACTCAATAGACTACTTGAAGGTGCAGTAACCGCCCTTGCCTCAGCAGTGGAAAAACGTGACCCTTATACTGCAGGCCATCAGCGCCGTGTTGCGGAATTGACCTGTACCATTGCTGAAGAAATGGGTCTTTCAAAGGAAATTATAAATTATCTTCGTATCGCCTCTCTCCTCCATGATGTTGGTAAGATATATGTGCCTGCAGAGATACTTGCCAAACCCACCACATTGACACCGGCAGAATTT
>JBDRWA010000027.1:0-19695 GCA_039802145.1 Caldifarciminota bacterium
ACAAAGGCGGTAGAGGATGGTAAAAGGGCAATTGAAGAGGTAGAATTGAATGAATGGGATGTCGCCCTCGTAGATTTAAAGATGCCCAAGATGGATGGGATTGAGGTCTTAAGAGAAATTCGTAAAATAAAACCGGATATCCCGGTTATTATAATTACCGGACACGGGACAGTTGATACCGCGGTTCTGGCGATGAAAGAAGGGGCAGCGGATTACATAATGAAACCATTCAACCCAGATGAGATTGATATAATCATCAAAAAGTTGCTTGAACAGCAGAGGATAATCAAAGAAAATATCCTTTTGCGCCAGGAATTAACGAAGAGATTCCAACTGCAGAGTATTATCGGTAAAAGTCCAACTATGCAGCGGGTATTTGAAATGATAAAAACTGTGGCACCAACCAAGTCAACTGTCTTAATAAGGGGCGAAAGTGGAACCGGTAAGGAGCTTGTTGCCCGGGCAATCCATGAATTAAGCCCGCGGAGTAAAGGACCTTTTATTGCTGCATCCTGTGGTGCAATGCCAGAAACTTTACTTGAAGCAGAATTATTTGGCTATGAGAAGGGGGCATTTACTGGAGCGACATCCCAGCATAAAGGGCGGATTGAAATGGCACATACGGGCACACTATTTCTTGATGAAATTGGGGATATCAGCATGAAGACACAGATTGACCTTTTGAGATTCCTACAGGAGAGAGAATTCAGGAGAATCGGTGGGAGTGAGTTGATAAAGGTTGATGTCCGGATAATTGCCGCTACAAATAAGTCTCTTGAAGATATGATAAAAAATGGCGTATTTCGCGAAGATTTATACTACAGACTAAATGTCATTACTATACACCTTCCTCCTTTAAGGGAAAGGAAGGAAGATATCCCTCTTTTGACCGAACATTTTTTGAAAAGATTTAATATTGAAAATAAAAAAAATATCGAGGGAATTAGTAATACGGTATTGAATCTATTTATGAATTATGAATGGCCAGGGAATATAAGGGAACTGGAAAATGTAATGGAACATTCCGTGGTAGTCGCCAGGGGCTCAATAATTGAACTGGGTGACCTACCCCAGTATTTGACCGAAGTTCAACATAATTTTGAATTGCCAAAAAAAGACTTGAAACTTGAATACTGGGAGAAGGAACATATTCTAAAAGTACTCAATCTATGCAAATGGAATATAAAAAGGGCAGCAGCAGTATTGGGTATAAACCGGGTTACACTATATAATAAAATGAGAAGATATGATTTAAAAAAGGAAACCGATGTTAACCAACAAAGGTAATGATAAGCATTGTATAAAAATTAAACCAAAAAAACATGCAATTTCAATTAAAATTATATTTGTTTAAAATTTAAACACAGAAGACCCAACCAATAAATCACCTGTAAGAAAAAGCGATGAAATTTCAGTCAATTCCATTTTAACTTTCGGGCACAGATTTTGCTTATTCTTAATTGTTGTATGAAGTGTCCTTTCTTTGAAGAAATCGTCGTCAATTTCTGTTCTGTTGCCCCAATAAAGAAGATGATTCCGAAGGGGAAGAGTAAGGAATTCTCAAGGTGTGAGGTTGATTATTTGAATTGCCCGATGTATCAAAACTGGATTGCAAGGCGAAAGATAGATGGGCGTAATTCAAAGGATAAGAAAAATGACCAATGATAGACCGAAAATTCTACTTATAGATGATGAGCCCGCAATATGTGAAGCCTGCCAGCAAATTTTTACTGAAAATAATTATCTGGTAGAAATAGCCCAGAATGGAACCGAGGGGTTAAAGAAATTTGAAGAATTTAATCCCGATGTTGTATTCATTGATTTAAAAATGCCGGGAATAAGCGGGAATGAGGTTTTAAGAAAAATAATTGAGAAAAAAACTGATGCCATACCAATAGTTATCACCGGTTATGCATCAATTGAATCAGCAGTTGAGTCAATGAAGAATGGTGCATTTGATTTTCTTCCGAAACCTTTTACATCTGAAGAATTGCTTATGATAACAAAACGGGGTCTGGAGAGAAAAAGGATTCTTGCAGAAAAGAAAAGACTGGAAAGTGAAAAAGAGAGGATGCGTCAGAATTTTATTTCTCTTGTTTCGCACGAACTTCGCACTCCTTTAGTGGCGGTCATTCAATACCTCGAAGTTCTTTCCGGGGGTATGGCGGGACAAATTTCAGACCAGCAGAAAAACATCCTTGAACGGATGAAGATAAGATTAAAGGAACTTCTGGACATAATTAACCGCTGGTTAAAACTTGCCCGCATCGAAGAATTAAATTTGAAAGAAAATTTCCAGGAATTTGAAATCAAAGAGGTGATTGAAGAATCAGTCGAAATGTTAAAACCGCTTTTTCAGGAAAAGAAGATAAATATAGTAAGCAATCTAAGCAACGAAGCTATCAGAATCTTTGGCGACAGGGATCTGATAAAAGAGGTATTTGTTAATATTATAACCAATGGAATAAAATACAATCGGGAAAAAGGTTCGCTATTTATAAACTCAAGGATAAATGGCGAATTTGTAGTTACGGAAATAATAGATACCGGTATTGGCATTTCTGAAGATGAGATAAAAAGACTCGGCGAAGAATTTTATCGAGTAAAGCGCGAGGGAATTGCCGGTGGTTCAGGTTTAGGGTTGTCGATTGTGAAGAAGATTCTTGAAATTCACAATGGTAAACTTGAGATTAAGAGCAAGATAGATGAGGGTAGTAATTTTTCAGTGTATCTACCCATTGCTATTTCACAAAGTAGGAAGGAGAAAAAGGAGTGAAAAATGAAAAAAATGAAAATTTTGTTCATCGATGACGATCGGGATTTTGCTGAGGCAAATAAGATAATTTTGAACAATGCGGGTTATGAAGTAATCACTGCCGCGGATGGTAAGACTGGTATGCAGATGGCCATGAAAGAACGACCCGATTTAATAATACTTGATGTTATCTTACCGGATATAAATGGATTCTCGGTCTGCAGGGAATTGAAGGAAAATCCTGATTTGCAGAATACCCCGGTGATACTGTTTACCGCAATTGGTTCTGAAAAAGGGAGCTATTCTGAGAATATAGGCATCCAGCACAAGGCGGACGCCTATATTGAAAAACCGGCAAGTCCAGAATTACTCCTGGAAAAAGTCAATTTTCTGCTAACCACCGCTACACCTAAACCGAAGGTTGAATCCAGCAGGCCCAAGATTTTGCTTGTTGATGATGACCCGGATTTCCTTGAGGCAACGAAACAGATCCTTATAGCGAATCGGTTTGATGTCATCACCGCCAAGGACGGGGAAGAGGGAATTCAGAAGGCAAAGGTTGAAAATCCCGATTTGATATTTCTGGATGTCATTATGCCCGGGAAGGATGGTTATACAGTCTGTTACGAACTGAGGAAGAATCCTCAGACCCGGCCTATTCCGATAATAATGCTCACTGCAATCGGACAGCAATTATCCAAACCCGAGTATGCGGTTGATATCGCAATAGACCATCTCGCGGATGACTTTATTGATAAACCAGTTGAACCACAGACCCTTCTGAAGAAGATAGAAAAGCATTTATTATTCAGGTAAATGAATAGGACTCATAAGGGTAAATCAGGCGATAACAAGGATTCTTATCCGCAGGGAGTTTTAAGCATAACGTTTATTTCCCTGATAAATTATTATAATTTTCATACGGCTTATAAGGAAGGAGAGTTATGATGGAACTTGACCCGAAGTTCAAATATGAAGTTGCTCGGGAAACGGGCGGCGAAAAAATAAAACTTTGTTTTGCCTGTGGGATATGTACTGCAAGCTGTCCGGTTAGGGAGATAGACGAACGCTACAATCCGAGAAAGATAATAAGGATGATTATTTTGGGTATGAAAAAGAGGGTTCTTGAGAATGATTTTATTTGGTTCTGTTCAAGTTGCTATTCCTGCACTGAAAGATGTCCTCAGGGTGTGCGTTTCACTGATGTGATGAATGCGTTAAAAAATCTGGCAGTTAAAGAAGGATATATTCCATCTCCATTTGTCCAGCAGATTGAAATCCTAAAAAACCTCGGCAGGCTTTATGAAATTGATGATTTTGATAATAATAAGCGCTCGACCCTTGGATTACCGAAGATACCCAAGACCAAAGGATTTACCCAAAAGATTATGGAGATAACTGGAATTGATAAAATTCTTCAACGAAAAGGTAATGGTAGATAGACCGAATTGCAAAACTTACACAGTTCTTATTGTCAATATTAAGCGCAGAAAGTGAGGTTATATGAAATATGCCTTTTTCCCTGGTTGTACCGTGCTCGGTCGGGGTAGAAATTATGAGATGTCGGCGCGGATAGTGGCATCACTTTTGGGGATTGAACTTGTTGACCTTGAAGATTTTGAATGCTGCGGATTTCCATTGAAATCGGTTCATTATGAAACATATTTTCTCATGGCAGCAAGAAATATCCTTTACGCTGAAGAAAAAGGATTGAATATATGCACCCTCTGCAGTGCCTGCACGGGTTCACTCACGGAGGTAAACAAACACCTGAATGATAATTTTGACGAGCGGGCAAAGGTTGTAGCACAATTGAAAAAGAACGGACTTGAAACCAAAATTGGGAGTCCAATAAAAGTAAAACATTTGATTAAAATTTTCTATGAGGATATCGGTCTGGAACGTTTGGAGAAAGCAATAAAGCGGAAATTGGTGGAATTTAATCTCGCTTCGCACTATGGATGTCATTATATCAAACCCTCGGATATCTATGAGCCTGCTGAAGACCCGGAAAATCCAAAATCACTTGACGAATTGATTAAAATCACTGGTGCCCGAACAGTAGATTACCCGGAAAAATTGAGATGCTGCGGGGCAGGTATACTTGCGATAAACGAAGATACGGCATATGCCCTAGCCAGGCCTAAATTGAAAGAATTATCAACTGACGCAATTGATGCAATGGTCCTGATGTGTCCGTTCTGCAGCGTTATGTATGACGATAATCAGAAAAAAATAGAACAGAAATTTCAAGAACAATATAACCTGCCTGTGCTCTACTATCCACAATTATTAGGACTGGCAATGGGATTAGAACCAAAGACGCTTGGCTTACAAATGAACCGGGTGTCAACGCGAAAACTACTTGAAAAATTGACGAAGATATAAAGCAATATGCCTGAGGCAAAAAGAAATTCTAAACGAGATCAAAATACCCATCCCAAAAATTTACATACTGATCTGATGTTTGGAATTGGTTTCGGATTTTGCTCTTTGATTTTTAAATATAAATAATTATGGGTAAAAACAAGACTGGTGCAGTCCTCGTCATTGGTGGCGGCATTGGTGGAGTTCAGGCCGCTCTTGATTTGGCCGATTCTGGATTTAAGGTATTTCTGGTTGAAAAGAGTCCAAGTATCGGTGGAGTGATGGCACAACTTGACAAAACATTTCCGACCAATGATTGTTCAATGTGTATTCTTGCACCAAAACTGGTGAGTGCCGGAAGGCATCCGAATATAGAGTTGATAACATATTCAGAAATTCAGGACCTCAAAGGAGAGCCTGGGGATTTCTTGGTAAGGATTTTAAGGAAATCTCCATTCGTTAACTGGAATAATTGTAATGGCTGTGGTATATGTTGGGAAAAATGTCCGATAAAGGTGAAGTCAGAATTTGATTGTGGCCTGGGGACGAGAAAGGCGATATATGTTCCTTTTCCCCAGTCGGTGCCAAATAAGGCAGTGATTGACAGAGAACATTGCACCTATTTTCTAAAGAATGGTAAATGTCGTGTCTGCCAGATTCTTTGCCCGGCAAAGGCGGTCGATTTCAACTTACCGGATAAAATGATAGAGATAAATGTGGGTAGTATCATCATCGGCACCGGGCTAAAACACTTTGAACCCCATTTGAAATCAATTTATGGGTATGGAAGATATTTGAATGTAATAAAATCTATTGAACTGGAAAGAATTTTGAATGCCTCAGGCCCTTTTCAGGGACATCTATTAAGGCCATCGGATAAAAAAGAACCCCAAAGAGTTGCCTTTATCCAATGCGTTGGGTCAAGGGATACCAAATCAGGTTCTGCGTATTGTTCATCAGTCTGTTGTGTCTATGCAATAAAAGAGGCAATTTTAATGAAAGAACATAACCCCTCCCTTGATTGCACAATCTTCTATATGGACATAAGAACATTTGGTAAGGGATTTGAGTCATACTACAAAAGGGCAAAAGAAAGGTATAGAATCAAGTTTAGAAGGGCAATGATTGGTGAAATTATTGAACTAAAAGATAGTAAAAATTTGTTACTCAGATATGAAGATGAAGAAGGCAAATTGAAGAAGGAAGAGTTTGATATGGTTATACTATCCGTAGGTTTGAAACCCGATGATAATGTTAAGAAACTTGCTGAGATTTTGCATATAGATTTAAACGAATTTAATCTTTTCCAGACTTTATCCTTTTCTACCGTTGAGACTGTAAGACCGGGAATATTTGTCTGTGGTACCGCATCTTCGCCCAAGGATATTCCGGAGACGGTTACCGAAGCAAGCGGTGCGGCTCAAAAGGCGATTGAGTTAATAAAGGACCAGCGATATACCCTTACCAAAAAGATTGAATATCCTCAGGAGATAGATATTTCTAATCAATCCCCGCGAATCGGTGTCTTTGTCTGCCATTGTGGAGTTAATATTGCTGCCGTGGTGAGCGTGAAAGACGTAGTTGAATATGCTAAGACACTTCCCAATGTTGTTTATGCCGAAGATAATCTCTACTCCTGTTCAGATGATTCCCAGCAGCATATCAAGGAAATGATTGAAAAAAACCGGCTGAACAGAATTGTTGTAGCCGCCTGTACACCGCGCACCCATGAACCATTGTTCCAAGAGACGATAAGAGAAATGGGATTGAATAAGTTTCTTTTAGAATTTACCAATATAAGGGATCAGTGTTCTTGGGTTCATTCGCAAGAGCCCGAGGCCGCAACCGAAAAGGCAAAGGATTTAGTAAGAATGGCATGTGCCCGGGCAATTTTTTTAGAGCCGTTGCCAACTGTTACGATACCAGTTATACAAAGTGGACTTGTGATTGGAGGGGGTATCTGTGGAATGAATGCTGCACTGGCTCTGGCAAATCAGGATTATACGGTTTATTTGGTAGAAAGAGAAAAGGAATTGGGTGGAAATGCCCGACAGATCAAAAGAATGATTGACGGCAGGGATGTTCAAGATTATCTTGAAAAATTAATCAAATGTGTTGAGTCCCATCCTGGTGTTGTAGTTTATAAGGATTGTGAGATTGAAACAATTAACGGCTATATCGGTAATTTCAAAACAACCATCGTGGACAAAAATAAAAAGAAATTTGAAATTGACCATGGTGTGATAATTGTTGCGACCGGTGCCAGGGAATACGAACCCACTGAATATCTCTATGGCAAAGACGCAAGAATCATTACCCAGAAAGAACTTGAACAAAGACTATCAGCAAATCAAACCTTCGGGCTATCAGACTACAAGACAATTGTTATGATTCAATGCATCGGTTCAAGGGACCAAGAGAGGAATTATTGCAGTCGGATTTGCTGTTCCCAGGCAATCAAAAATGCATTGTTTATCAAGGAAAAAAATCCGGAGAGCGAGGTAATCATATTCTACAAGGATATACGGACCTACGGATTAAGCGAGATCTATTATCAGAAGGCAAGAGACCTCGGGGTGGTATTCATAAGATATGATAATGAATTTAAACCAGAGGTGATACCGAATAATGGTAAATTGTTGATCCGTTCAAGGGAGCCGATACTCAATGAAATAGTAGAGATTCCTGCCGATCTACTTGTCCTATCCACCGGCATCTTGCCGGATAAAACTAATAGAAAAATCGCCCAATTGTTAAAGGTGCCATTGAATGAAGATGGCTTCTTTCTTGAGGCGCATATGAAACTTCGCCCGGTGGATTTTGCAACGGATGGAATATTTATCTGCGGTATGGCGCATTCCCCAAAAACAATAGATGAATCAATCGCCCAGGCCCTGGCGGCATCAGCAAGGGCAGGGATTATACTTTCTAAGAACAAAATTGAAGTTTTACCCATAGTTGCCGAGGTTGATGATGAAAAATGTATAGGTTGTGGAATATGTGAAAAACTGTGTGCCTATCAGGCGCACGAACTAAAAAAGAAAGAAAAGGGCTTTCGTTCAGAAGTTATTTCTGCATACTGCAAAGGTTGTGGAAGTTGTGCGGCTTCCTGTCCCCAGCGGGCAATAACAATGAAGCACTTCACAAATGAACAGATAATGGCAATGGTGGAGGCAATATGATGAAAAATTCTAAATTCGAAATTCTAAATTCTAAACAACATTTAAACTCCAAATTCCAAAATCCAAAATCTAAACAAACAATTCTAAATAAAACCAACAAACCATACCCTATCCTATTTCTAAACCCAAACCAATATACTTCAGATTCAAATGGGAGTTACAATGTCTGATTTTCAACCCAGAATACTCGGCTTTCTATGTAACTGGTGTTCTTATGCCGGCGCTGATCTGGCGGGTGTATCGAGGATTCAGTATCGCCCGAATATCCGGGTGATAAGAGTGATGTGTTCAGGAAGGGTCGACCCGATTTTTGTTGTAAACGCATTTTTAAGAAAGATTGATGGTGTTATGATTTTGGGCTGCCATTTTGGTGATTGCCATTATCTCAATGGAAATTATAATGCGGAAAAAAGAATTATTGCTGCCCAGAAACTATTGTCATTTACGCAAATTCAAAAAGAAAGATTATATTTAGACTGGGTCTCGGCTGCAGAAGGTGAGAGATTTGCCAGTTTAGTTAATAAATTTGTAGAAACAATTCAAAATATTGGTCCTATTGAGATTTCTGAAGAAAGTAAGGAAATGCTTCTATCTGTTCGGGATGTCCTACAGGGAGAGATATTCAGACATCTGACGGGTGTTGAATACCAGCTCACCGAAAAAGAAAATGTATATGGTGAAAGGATTCCTGCTGAAGAATTTGACAAAAGATTAAGCGAGATATTATATCAGGAATATATTAAAGCAAGGATTTTGAGGCTATTAAAAGATAAAGAATTAAAAGTTATGGATGTTGCAAAAAAACTGGTAGTTGCGCCGGATTTAGTATTCAACTGTCTATGCTCTTTACAGGAAAAAGGCAAAGTTTTAATGAAAGAGACGGAAGATGAATACCCAATATATAACGCAGTAAATTTTGAACAACCTGATTAATTATGGATAAAATCGGCGCAGTCCTTGTAGTCGGCGGTGGTATCGGTGGCATCCAGGCTTCGCTTGATTTGGCTAACTCTGGTTTTCGGGTATACTTGCTGGAATCCGGTCATTCAATTGGTGGAATTATGGCAATGCTTGATAAAACCTTTCCCACCAATGACTGTTCAATGTGTATTATGGCACCGAAACTCGTTGAATGCGCACGACATAAGGATATAAGGATTATACCCGATGCAAGGATTGAAAGGTTGACCGGTAAAGTAGGCAACTTTATTGTCAAGATAAGAAAGAAGGCAAGGTATGTGGATGCTTTAAAATGTACCGGTTGTGGTGAATGCAAGAAACATTGCCCGATTGAGATTGCCGATAAATTCAATCAGGGGCTGGCGAAGAGGAAGAGTATATATATTGATTATCCTCAGGCTGTGCCTGCGGTTTATGCAATCGACCGAGAAACCTGCCTTGGTTGCGGTGTGTGTGAAAAGATATGTCTTGCAGGGGCAATAAGGTATAAAGATGCCGAGGCAGTAGAGGAACTGAATGTTGGTGCAATCATCCTTTCACCAGGAGTCAATACATTTTCCCCCCGAGCATATACAAAATTCGGTTATGGTATTTATAAAAATGTCGTTACGAGTATTGAATTTGAGCGGATTTTATCGGCTTCTGGTCCTTTTTCCGGACACTTGTTAAGACCGTACGAAGGTAAGATTCCTAAAAATATTGCCTTTATCCAGTGTGTTGGCTCAAGGGATCCGCAGATTGGAAAACCCTATTGTTCATCGGTCTGTTGCACATATGCAATAAAAGAGGCAATTATCGCTAAAGAACATTCTAAACATAACCTTGATGTTACAATCTTTTATATGGATATAAGGACATTTGGTAAGGGTTTTGAAGCATATTACAACCGGGCAAAGAATGAATATAATGTGCGATTTATTCGTGCGGGAGTATCAAGAATTGAAGAAATTTCAAAGACGATGAATCTGGTCGTCCATTATGAAGACGAACAGGGCAACATAAAAGAGGAAGAATTTGATATGGTGGTACTTTCCGTAGGACTTGTTCCACAATCGGGTATGAATTATCTGATGCGAACCTTGCGTGTGAGTCTGAATGACTATGGATTTTGCCGGACTTCCGAGTTTATCCCGGTTGATACAATCCAGGACGGAATATTTGTCTGTGGCGCGTTTGCCGGACCCAAGGATATCCCTGAGACTGTTGCCCAGGCATCAGCTGCAGCAGGGAAGGCAATGGCGATGTTATCATCGGCACGCGGCAATTTAATAACAAAGAGAGAGATTCCACAGGAACTTGATATTACAAATGAAGAACCAAGGATTGGCGTATTTATCTGCCATTGTGGTATAAATATCGGTGGCTATGTAGATGTACCTTCGGTTGTTGAGTATGCAAAAAGTTTACCAAATGTAGTATATGCCGAAAATAATCTCTACACCTGTTCACAGGATACACAAAAGCGTATTGTTGAAAAGATTAAAGAACAACGATTGAATCGCATTGTTGTTGCATCCTGCACACCAAGAACTCATGAACCATTATTCCGGGAAACAATTCAACAGGCCGGCTTGAATCCTTATCTATTTGAGATGGCAAATATCCGTGACCAATGTTCATGGATTCATATGAATGAACCAGAATCCGCCACCGAAAAGGCAAAAGATTTAGTGAAGATGGCGGTTGCCAAGGCAGGTTTGCTTAAACCCTTAAGACGGGTAGAAATAGATGTCATCCAGAAGGCGCTTGTGATCGGCGGAGGTATTGCAGGTATGAATTCAGCATTTCAGCTTGCAGAACAAGGTTTTGAGGTTTTTCTCATAGAAAAGGAAAAAGAACTCGGTGGGCATCTGCGCCATATATACCGAACCTTAGAAAATAGAGATGTACAATATTTTTTAAATCAAACCGTAGAAAAAATAAATAACAACCAATTTATAAAGGTCTATACAAATACCCGAATTGAACAAATAACGGGATTTATAGGAAATTATAAAACAAAGATTAGAATTGGTGGAACAGAAACAAAAGAAATAGAGCATGGGGTAATAATTGTTGCCACCGGTGCAAAGGAATATGAACCTACTGAATATTTCTATCGCCAAGATCCAAGAATCATTACCCAGAAGGAGCTTGAGCAAAGACTATCAGCAAATCAAACCTTCGGGGTATCAGACTACAAGACAATTGTTATGATTCAATGTATCGGTTCAAGGGACCAGGAGAGGAATTATTGCAGTCGGATTTGCTGTTCTCAGGCAATCAAAAACGCGTTAAATCTCCTTGAAGTTGACCCGGAAGCAAATATTTACATTCTTTATAAAGATATCCGGACCTATGGATTTAAAGAAGAGCTCTATCGCAAGGCACGGGAAAAGGGGATTGTATTTATCAGATATGATGATTCATCAAAACCTGAATTGCAGATTAGAGATGGGAGATTAAATATTTCAGTTTTTGAGCCAATTTTGAAAGAAAGATTTGATATCAAGACTGATTTGGTTGTCCTTTCGACAGGTATTGTACCCGAAGAAGAAAATCCAGCACTTGCCAAGATGTTGAAGGTTCCCTTGAATGGCGATGGATTTTTCCTTGAGGCACATGTCAAACTGAGGCCGGTTGATTTTGCTACCGAAGGGATTTTTGTTGCGGGAATGGCGCACAGCCCGATGACAATTGCCGAAGCAATAGGTCAGGGGCAGGCGGCGGCCGCTCGTGCTACAACCATACTCGCGAATAAAAAATATTATGCAGAGGCAACAGTCTCGGTAGTAAATGAAGAACTGTGCGCGGGTTGTGGAATGTGCGGTGCACTCTGCCCTTATGAAGCGATTGGATATAAAGAAAAAGACAGTAAACGGATATCAAGTGTTAATGAGGCACTATGTAAGGGATGCGGAACCTGTGTTGCGTCCTGCCCATCCGGAGCAATGAATCAGTATGGATTTACTAAAAAACAGATAATGGCGATGTTGGAAGCAATATGAGGTGTTGAATGAGTGACTTTAAGCCAAAGATAATTGTCTTCTGCTGTAACTGGTGTTCTTATGCAGGTGCTGACCTTGCCGGTGTTTCTCGTCTCCAGATGAATCCTAATTTTAGAATCATCAGAACAATGTGTTCGGGTCGGATTGAGCCGGAATTCATATTGAAGGCATTTAAAAGGGGTATTGATGGAGTTTTAATTACAGGCTGTCATCCTGGAGATTGCCACTACCTCTCAGGTAATTATAAAACTTTAAGAAGGTATGAGACGCTGAAATTATTGTTAAAGGAACTGGGGATAGACGAAAGGAGATTAAAACTTGAATGGATATCGGCTGGTGAAGGTATAAGATTTCAGCAGGTTATTAACAATTTTATCAAAACTATTACCGATCTTGGACCGATAAGAATAATCTAAAAAATTCCATAGAGTTCAACTGGTTTTTCATTCATGGATATCTTGACGGGGAGTTTAAATTCGGTATAATATCAAAAGGAAAAAGCATTGAGAATCTTCCAATTTAAATCATTAAGAACAAAACTTACCCTTAGTTACATCCTGGCGGTAGGCTTGGTAGGTATTATCTGTTCATTTATTGGGATAATCACAATCAACCGGGGAATCATCAACCAAGCACAAAATCGGGTTAGCGCCGATCTAAATTCGGCTGGTGAAATTTATGACCAGGTTGCCTTGCAGGTTTTGAACACCTGCCGATTTACTGCAATGAGATTTTTTTTAAAAAGAGCAATGGTCGAAAAGAACTATTGGAGTATAATCGCCGAGCTAAGCCGGGTCTCAAAGTCTGAAGGAATGGATTTTCTCTCCGTCGCGGATATAAATGGTGTTACCATTGCCCGCGGGTCCAATTTAGGTCTGTTCAATGATACAGTCAACATTAAAATAATAGAATACGCAATGATGAAAAGAGAACCTATTTATTCTACTGAGATATTAAATGATACACAATTGTATAGAGAAAACCCCGAACTGATAAAAAAGGCAGAGATAAAAATACTTCCCACATTGAGAGCAAAGTTTCAGCGCACCGGGATTGAAAAATCTGGGTTGGTAATCGTTGGTGCCGCGCCAATCCTCGACGACAATGGAAATGTGGTCGGCGTGGTCTATGGAGGCAAACTCATAAACAACAATTTTGAGATCGTTGATAGAATAAAGAATACAGTATTTATGAATGAAGAATATAAGGGCAAGGACATCGGCACGGCGACAATATTTATGAAGGACCTGCGGGTTTCTACGAATGTAAAAAATATTGATGGCTCAAGGGCGATTGGTACACTAATCTCAAAAGAGGTTTATGAAGCGGTAATAGAGAAAGGCAGAAACTGGATGGCAAGGGCATTTGTCGTTACGGACTGGTATATAACTGCATACCGACCGATAAGGAATTTTCTCGGGGAAACCGTTGGTGTTTTATATGTCGGAATTCTGGAAAAAAAATACACTGATATGCGCAACCAGATTATTCTCTTTTTCATCGGGCTAACAATTATTGCAATGCTTGCAGTTACTGGATTTTCGTATCTGCTTTCTGGAACAATCACCCGTTCCCTTGCTGAAATTACCCGCGCTGCCCGGGAAATTGGCAAAGGGAATTTCCCCGACAAGATCAATATTACAACCCAAGACGAAATTGCCCATTTGGCAAAGGCATTTCAGTATATGATTGATTCAATAAAAAGAAGGGATGAAGAGTTAAAAAAATATGCCCAGCAGACGATTGCTGAAGCCGAAAGGCTGGCAATTATTGGTCAACTTGCGGCTGGCGTTGCTCACGAAATAAACAACCCTTTAACGGGGATTTTACTCTATTGTGATTTGATGTTAAAGAACATTCCTGAAGACCATCCCAATCGTAAAAACCTCTTACGCATCAACAATGAGGCAAATCGCTGTAAAGCAATTGTTAAAGGTTTGCTGGATTTTGCACGGCAGAAAAAACCTGAAACAAAAAAGGCTTCAATAAATGAAATTATTGAATCCACGCTGAATTTATTAAAGACCCAGTCGATCTTTATGAATATCAATTCAAAATTAAATCTGGATGGTACACTACCCGAGATAAATATCGACCCTGGACAGATACAGCAGGTGTTTATCAATATTATTATGAATGCGGTTGAGGCAATGGAGGGTAAAGGTGATTTAACGATAAAAACTGAACTTTCATCAGATAAACAATATGTGGTTGTTACAGTCAGTGATACGGGTCCGGGTATAAAGCCAGAGTATTTCAAGAAAATATTTGAACCCTTTTTCACCACAAAAGAGCCGGGCCGCGGTGTTGGACTTGGGCTCTCCATTAGCAAGAGAATCATTGAAGACCATAACGGCACAATTGAAGTAAAAAGCCAACCGGGTAAAGGAGCAACTTTTATAGTTCGCCTTCCGTGTTAGAATCATCAAGACGGCATAGATCATTTCAGGATTTAACGGTGCTAACCAATGGTAATTCTTGACTTAATTTAATTTTTAAATAGACTTGAGATTGATGAATAAAGAGAAGAAAGAAGCAATCACCTGCGAGAAATGTGGAAAGGAAAATTCTATTTATGCTACGCAATGTGTCTATTGTGGGCATCTTTTTTATAAAGATATTTATAAGGGACTCTGGAGAAGGAATGTTTTGGTCACCTTGCTTCTTTTTTTTATCCCTTTTGTCATACTTTTCTATATTATAAATTATGAAGTATCAGCAAACTTTGAAAAACATATCAAAACCAGTCTGGACTATTCGGTTGAGGTTAATACAAGAATAATAAAATCATTCCTTGAAGAACGGGAGAAAAATCTACTATCTATTAATCGTATTGATATATCCAATATTAATGAAATCAAGAAAAAAAATAATATTTTTATTCAATTTATGAAAAATAACGAATGGTTTGATTTCATAGGAATTGCCAATCCCCAAGGTGAAATAATTTTTTCAACAACACCAATCAAAGCAAACATAGCCGAGCGCGAATATTTTAAAAAGGCGCTTGCTGGTGAAATATATAATAGTAGTATTTTTCATTCTGATGCTCTCAACCGCAATGCAATGATAATATCTGCCCCGTTTTTAAATCAATCCGGGGAGATAATCGGCATTGTTTTTGTTTCAGTAACTCTATCAAAATTTTATAATCTAATACTTGATTTGAGAATCGGTAAAACAAGCGAAATCTTCCTCGTTGATGAACAGGGTAAATTTTTGTCTCCATCAAAACTTGGTGGCGAAGTCCTGAAACAGGCCGGATATTACGAAAGTGAACCCAATCCTCATCAAGGCGAAGGAGGTGTGATCTCCCATCGGGATTACCGCGGTGAAAAGGTTATATGCGCTTTTAGAAGATTCAATAAACCAAACTGGTATCTGGTTTCAGAAATTGATATAAAAGAAGCACTGGCACCGGTAAATTCACTAAAAAAGATTATCCTGGTGATCTTTTTAATATTTGGCACATTTCTATTTTTCTCCGCCATACTCTTCTCAAATCAAATAACAAATCTACTAAAATCATTGACTTCTAATTTAAAATCTGCGTTTGACGACATAAGCAATAAAAAATCCCTTATTGATAAAATAAATTTAGAATTGCGGAAAAGGTTGAAAGAATGCGAAAATTTAAGCAAAAAATTGAGTGCTTCTGAGCGTTATATAAAAGGTATAACTGATAGTATCACAAGCGCGATACTGGCAATTGATAGAAACTATTGTATAACTTACTGCAATAATTTTGCTAAGAATTTTTTAAAAATTCATAATAGTCAAAATAATGTTAATCTTTTTGAAGCCTCTACCCTATTCCTTGACGAAGAGATCAAAAATAGATTGGCAGATATATTTAATAAAAATACTTCATTTAGTATAGAAAAAAAATCAGTGATTATAGAAGGAAATAAGTATATTTTAAATATTTCTGGATTCCCGGTTGAATCAGGTGAAGGTGTACATTCTGCAACTATCTTGATTAATGACATTACTACCTATGAAAATATGCGGACGCAGATGGCAGATTATGAGAAACTTTCGGCATTAAGCCAGTTAGCGCTTGGGGCAGCCCACGAGATAAATAATCCTTTGCTCGGTGTCACCTCTTTCCTTGAAATGCTTATAGAAGAAGAAGATGATGTGGAAAAGAAAACAAGGGCAAAAGAAGTTCTGGAAAATGCCTACCGTATTTCAGAAACCGTAAGGGGACTTTTAAACTTTGCACGACCGGCACCACCGAAATTTACAAAAGTCAATTTGAACGACTTAATCAAAGAAACCGTCTCCTTCCTTCACCATCAACCGTTATTTAAAAAGATTAAAATTCAAAAAGAACTTGCGGATGCACTGCCGCCAATTACTGCAGATGCCAACCAAATAAGACAGGTTCTTGTCAATATTCTTTTGAATGCGGCGCAAGCAATTGAAGATAAAGGAACGATCACGATTAGCACCAATAAAATTAAATTTGAAGACTTTGTTGAAATAAAAATCAACGATACTGGTATCGGTATCCCCGCCGAAAATTTGAAGCGGGTATTTGAACCATTTTTTACAACTAAAAGGGGCAAAGGGACTGGATTAGGACTGAGTATCAGTTTGACTTATGTGAAAAATCATAATGGTGAGATAATTATTAATAGTGAAGTAGGGAAAGGCACTGAAGTGAAGATAATACTACCAATCAGACAGGAAGGGAAGATAACAAGTGAGGTAATTGATGAGTGAATCAATTCTCATCATTGATGATGAAGTTTTGACACTTAATAATCTCAAAAGGGCACTCGAGAAAGACGGTTATGAAATATTTCTTGCGGACACAGGCGAGACAGGTCTAAAAATATTTCAAGAACATTTTCCCAATTTGGTGCTTGTAGACCTAATGTTGCCGGGGATTGATGGCATTGAAGTTTTGAAGAGAATAAAAGAAATAGATGAAAATACAATTGTAATAATGATAACTGCCTATGAGATACTTGAAAAGGCAGTCCAATCAATGAAATTGGGTGCCTATGATTATCTGCTAAAACCCTTCCGGATCAACGACCTAAAATCAAATATAAAAAGAGCCCTTGAATTACAAAGGCTACGCTTGAGAATTTCTGAATCTATTGAAACCGAAAAAGGCAAATATTATTTTAATAGAATCGTGGCGCAAAGTAGAAAAATGGCTGAAGTTTTAAGAACTGCCGAACGGGTGGCAATGCTTGATAAAACTACGGTCTTGATCACCGGCGAAAGTGGTGTGGGAAAGGAATTGCTGGCAAGGGCAATCCATTATAATAGCCCGAGGGCAGAAAAAGAATTTATTGAAATCAACTGTGCTGCAATACCGGAAAATTTATTGGAAAGCGAACTATTCGGTTATGAACCAGGGGCATTCACAGATGCAAAACGGAGGAAAATGGGCATCTTAGAAAAGGCAGACAAAGGAACAGTCTTCCTTGATGAGATTGCAGATATGCCTTTTTCTATCCAGGCAAAGATTTTAAAAGTCCTTGAAGAACAAACCTTCGTAAGACTCGGCGGAACGACTCCTATAAAAGTAGATATCCGAATAATTGCGGCAACGAATAAAGACTTAAGAAAAGCGGTTGAAGAGAAAAACTTCCGTGAAGACCTTTTTTACCGTCTGAATGTTGTGCCCATCCATATACCACCACTGCGGGAGAGAAAAGACGATATTATTCCTTTAGTACTAAACTTTATCAAGGAATTCAATCAGGAATTACATCGTTCTTATAAAGGCATATCTGAGTCCGCAGCAAAGGCATTTATAGAATACGACTGGCCCGGAAATGTTAGAGAACTCCGCAATGTGGTAGAAAGAATTATGGCTTTGCATCCTGCCGAAGAGATAAAATTAGAGCATATACCAAATGAATTAAAAGGTAGTTCGCTATTAACTGAAATTCCCTCAATAAAAGAAACAACCCTGCGCAACAAATATGTTACACTTGAAGAGTTAGAAAAAGAATACATAAAGGAAGTTCTGAAATTCACCAATGGAAACAAATCAAAGGCAGCAAAAATCCTCGGTATCCATCTTACTTCGCTCCTGAGGAAATTAAAAGAAATGCATAACGAAGGCTAAAAAATCACCCTAAGTTCATAAATTGCTCATCACCAATAATAAAATATACGATAACTTCGCCAACTAAAAATTAAAACCCGTATATATTTTGAAAAAGTCAACTGATTTATTTTATAAGGAGGTTTAAAACATTGCCTTTAGCCAAATAATACTTGCAAAATGCGATAAAGTTTTGCATTTTGCAATAGTTAATACATAAAACCCTTGAAATTTCATTAGAAAAAACAGGCACGGGTTTTGCATATTAAATGGGTGTGAAGGAGGTTTCAATGAACAACAACAAAAAATTAACTAAGAAATATGATCCGTTTATTGAGGCAACCTATCAGTATGAGAAGGCTGCAAGTATGCTGGATCTTGAGCCCTGGATTTATAACCGGCTCAAATATCCAGAAAAAGAGCTAACGGTCCATATTACAATAACGCGAGATAATGGCAAAGTTGAAACATTTACCGGATTCAGGGTTCAGCATTCAACTATCCGTGGTCCCGGGAAAGGTGGTATTAGATATAGCCCTGATGCATCATTAGAGGAATGCAAGGCACTGGCTGCCTGGATGACATGGAAATGTGCAGTTTTGAATCTACCACTGGGTGGTGCCAAGGGCGCGGTGATCTGCAACCCGCCCGAGATGTCAGAAGCAGAACTTGAAAGACTAACCAAGGAATATACTTACGCAATAAAAGAAATCATTGGTCCACAAAAGGATATACCGGCACCTGATGTCTGGACCAATTCCCAGACTATGGCTTGGATATGTGATGCCTATAGCAGATATGTTGGTTATTTTGAACCTGCTGTTGTTACTGGTAAACCCCTGGCGATAGGTGGTTCAAAAGGGCGTTCTGGTGCCACTGGTTTGGGAATGTATTATACCCTTCTTGAAACATCTAAATATCTCGAAATTCCCCTTGAAGGTAAAAGAGTAACGATAATTGGCTACGGCAATGTTGGCTCATCTATCGCAAGATTGTTGTATGACTATGGTTGCAAGATAATTGCGATAACTGATATCTATGGTGGGATCTATAACAAAAATGGAATAGACATTAAAACCCTTGACCAGTATGTTGCCCACACCAAGACAGTAAAAGGATTTAATAAATATGACGAGATCACCAATGATGAATTACTGGAACTTGATGCTGATATTCTGTTGCCTTGTGCTATAGAAGGAATGATAAACGAAGACAATGCCCACAAAATAAAGGCTAAGATAATCTGCGAAGGTGCGAATGGACCTACAACTAATGAGGCAACTGATATTCTTAGCGAGAAAAAAGTCTTCATCATTCCCGATATACTTGCCAATGCTGGTGGTGTAACTGTCTCCTATCTTGAATGGGTCC
>JBDRWA010000028.1:0-19641 GCA_039802145.1 Caldifarciminota bacterium
ATCAATCTTTTCTTTTAATTGTGCTATAGATATGACATTTGTAGACACAAGTTCTTCAATTTTAATGTTCCTTTCTTCAATTGAATCCTTATCAAGAAACAGATTTATGTTGTATTCGGCAATATTTTTGTAAACTTCTGCGATTGGTTTCATCTGGAGTTTTTCTGGTGATTGATTTTTTATTGCTGAATAGACACCGTCACCGATCAATATTAAATCGACAGCTGTCTCTGAGAATGCAAGTCCTAAGCCAGCGCGGAATGCCTCAGCATTTATTGATGAGCCGTAAGGTGGTTTCGTACTTAATATAACTACTTTCTTCATTCAGAAATTCCAAAGCTTATAAAACGGTCACATTCTTCAATCATTTCAGCAAGGGTTGCGATGCCAGTCAGTTTTGTCCCTTCTACAACATTATCACGAAATAGCCCGCGAAAGTGTGCACAGTCACCACAGGCAACAATCTTTGCTCCTGATTCAGCAAGTTCTTTCAACATTGATGGGATATGTCTTTCACCTGGTGATTTTATATTTTTGTTTAATGCAATCACACCGTCAAGATAAAGAAAAATATCAACATTGATACCTTTTTCAATCGCTGCCTTGCTGAGATAATAGACAGTATCCAAATGTTCAAATGTATACGGTCCGCCGGTTATAAGAAAACCAATTCTTTTATTCTGTTTTTCCATAATTTTAAATAAAAAGTGTTATCTGTGCTTTTGAGGCATTTTCAAGATATGTCGCAACTCCAACCACACCTTTTAGCCCATCAATTAGTTCTTCTCTTTTCAAACCCATTACATTCATTGACATTTCACAGGCATAAAGATTTACACCAAGTTGTCTTGCTATATCAATAAGTTCGGGTAATGATGCAACCTTCTTTTTCTTCATCACATCCTTCATCATATTCGTTCCTATACCCAACATATTCATTTTGGATAATGCAAGATTGTCAGCACCTTTTGGTAACATCATTCCAAACATTTTTTCAATAAATGATTTCCCTTTTACCTTTACTCCTTTTTTCCGTAGGACACTCAATCCCCAGAATGTAAAAAACATATCAACTTCCATACCTGATGCGGCGGCACCTGTTCCAATGATAAATGCGGCGAGACATTTATCAAGTTCACCACTGAATACGATTATTGATACCCTGTCTTGAGCCATTTCACTCCTTTCATTTGATTTTCTGAATGTATGCCTTTATTTCATCAGTTCCTTCTTTTATTTCAAGCAATTTTTGTTCGGTCTTCCTGCACCAGGCTTCAACATCAGGCACAAAAGAAGGGTCGGATGCAACAACTTCAATAATCTCACCAATTTTCATTTCTTTTATTGCCTGGGACAACTTTACAATTGGCATCGGGCAGGAAAGTCCCCTGGCATCAAGAGTTTTTGTTATATTTTCCATAGCAACCTCGTATAATTATATCCGAAAATTATTGTTAGTCAACAGAAGTGAGGAGATAATGAACTTGACTTTTTTTAAAAATTATATATGATTATTTATGCCAATCCAAGAAGGAGGTTTTATGAAAAAATATGTCTGTTTCCTTCTTCTTGCTCTAATATTTTGGGGTTGTGGACCAAAATGGGCAAAGAAGGAGACATTGGATGCTCTTAATGAGGCGCGTACTGCACTGCAGTCAGCTGAGGCGAGAATAAAAGAACTTGAGGTTTCAAAGGAACAACTATTGGCACAAAAAACCGCGCTCGAGCAGGAAATCGCAAATCTCTCGGCAGAAATAGATGCACTCCAGACTAAAATTGATACCCGTTGCAAGAAGAAATAGGAGGCTGAGATGAAAAAAATAACATTAATCTTCGCATTTTTATTGATCCCTGTTATGATAACTTTCGCCCAGGAAAAACTGACTGAAGAGCAGGCACAGGCAGAGTTGCTGCGTGTAAGAGAGCAATTACAACAGACAGAGGCAAAAATTGCAACTCTTGAATCCGAGATAACGAATTTAAAAGCAGAGATTGCTGGTCTTGAGTCAAGGCGTGATGAGCTGAAGAACAAACTTGCAGAGTTGAAAGAAACATGGAAAAGATGCCAATACGGTAGATATAAAGTTAATGAAGGTGACTGGCTTTCAAAGATCGCAAGTATGCGCAATATTTACGCTGACGGTAAAAAATGGCCTATGATATATGAAGCCAATAAGGATAAGGTTAAAAACCCAAATTTGATATATCCGGGTTGGGTTTTATTGATTCCCACCCTTGATTCATATACCGTGCTTCCGGGTGACTGTCTATGGATGATTGCTTCATATCTCTCAATATATTCGGATGCAAAGAAATGGCCTGAAATATATGAGGCAAACAAAGATAAGATTAAAGACCCTGATTTGATATACCCGAAACAGGTGATTACAATACCACATGAGTAATAGTGAATAGGAGGAGGAGCACTCCTCCTCCTCCTCATATAATAAAAAGTAATCTCATTGAAGGCATCAATTTCACTAATTGGCTATGACCTTGCGTATGTTGTGGGTATACAGGATGAATTATTGAAGTATGTCCAGAATGAATATGGTATTATTGTAGTGTTGCGAAATGATACAATTTACCTCAAGGGTCCAAATGAAAAAGTTAGAAGGGCGAGGATTTTTATACAAGAAATATTGAAATCCTATCCGAAACCTTTCAATCTGGAAGGAGTAGAAAAAAAAGTTGATACGGAAGGGCCCGAGACAATAATAACACCTAAACGAACAATTAAGGCAAAAAGTTCTGGTCAGGCGGCATACATAAAGGCAATTGATGAATATGACATTGTAGTTAGTATCGGACCTGCGGGTACTGGTAAGACATACCTTGGTGTTGCCAAGGCAGTTTCTTATTTGATGGAGAAAAAGGTAGAGCGAATCATTCTTACCCGACCAGCAGTTGAAGCAGGGGAATCACTTGGTTTTCTCCCCGGTGCTATTGAAGAAAAGGTTGATCCCTACTTGCGTCCGCTTTTTGATGCGCTAAATGATTTTCTACCTTACGACCGTATAAGAAAGTATCTTGATATGAAAGTTATTGAAGTTGCTCCACTTGCATATATGAGAGGAAGGACACTTAATGATTCTTTTATTATTCTTGATGAAGCTCAAAACACTACTGGAATGCAGATGAAAATGTTTCTTACCAGGATGGGTTGGAGGTCAAAAGTTGTGGTTACCGGTGATATAACCCAGATTGATCTCCCTCAAAATATTCTTTCCGGGCTTGTTGAAATACAAAAACTTTTATCTGGCATAGAAGGTATTCAATTTGTTTATCTTGATGAAAGGGATGTTGTAAGACATAAACTGGTCCAGGAAATTATTAAGGCTTATGAAAATAAAAATTCCTCATAAATATCTACTACTTGTCGCAACGCTGTTGTATTTAAATATAATCTTTTTACCACCCTTAGCGGGAAAACGTTTCAATTTCAGAGAAGGTGAGATTGCCACAGAAGATATAATCGCACCTTATGATTTTTCTATACCTAAATCTGAAGATGAATTGTTAGAAGAAAGGAATGGAATTGCTCAGCGCCTTCCGCCTATATATGATTATGACCCCGGAATTTCAAAGGACTTAGAAGCTACAATCAGTAGTTTAGAGAAAATGCTAGATACACTTAGGGGTAGATATAGTCGTGATACGATAATTTATTTAGTACAAAGGGATTTTGGTCTACCCAGAGATTTAGTACAGTATCTACTAAAAAGTGACTATAAGTATACATTTAAAAAGCTGATAAAGGAGTTAAGTTTTTATCTCTCCAAAGGTATTATTACAAGTAAAACCCTTCCCTATAGAATTCTGATAGTAATGAGAGGTGATAAAGAGACACTGATTTCCATGGATGAGATTTACTCAATTGCCGAAGCAGAAAGTATCCTCTGTCTTAAAACATCTAATGAATACAGACAATTAGTTAAATTCTTTATTAAACCGAATGTAATTTTTAATAAACAGGAAACTGAAAAAAGGATTGATGAAGTATATTCAAATGTGAAAAAGACCAAGGGTGAAGTTTTGAAAGGCGAATTGATTGTTGAGAAACATAAGAAGGTTGATCGCAACGCCATAGAGAAACTTGCGGCACTTGAAAAAACTTATAGTGCCTCCGGAGTGCGCACAATTCTAAAGACGCTTGTTTTTCGGAATTTATTATTTTTAGGTTTGTTTTTGTTTTTTTTCTACTACAACCGCCAAACAAATTTGGAATTATTCAAAGAAAAAAATTTATATTTTACACTTTTGTTGTTGGGGATATATGTTGCTGTAGGAAAAATTACTTATGAAACAAAGATGATTTATTTACTGCCCATTTCTTTTTTCATATTTTTATTTTCGGTTTATTTTAATTTCTATACCGGATTTTTTACTACGATTGTTTTAAGTTCTATTTTTGGAATTGTGTATGATTCATTATCGATATTTGTGTACCTATTAGTAAGTGGAGTTGGGGCAAATTTAATTGTTCAGTCTTTAAAAAGTAGATATTTACTGTATCATCCCGTACTGTATCTAAGCCTTGCAAATGTTATTGTGATTTTTTTTATCGACAATTACCTCACAAGAACTGGAATAAATATTATCAATATGGGGATAGGGGTATTGAATGCACTTATAAGTTTTGTCGCCCTGGTGATATTTTTACCCCTTTTTGAACACCTTTTTGATTTTACAACCGATTTTACTTTGATAGAACTTGGTAATTTAAATCTTCCAATATTCAAAGAGATGTCGGTGCGTGCACCGGGAACTTATCATCATTCAGTTGTCGTCGGAAATCTCGCTGAAGCAGGCGCGAGCGCCATTGGTGCTGATCCAGTTCTTGCGCGTGTTGGTGCATATTATCATGATATTGGAAAGTTGAAAAAACCAGAATATTTTATTGAAAATCAGATTGGGCAGAAAAATCCCCATGATAATTTAAAACCACAGATGAGTGCCCTTGTGATAATATCACATGTCAAGGATGGTTTTGAAATGGGCAAGGATATGAAATTACCCAAAAAGATTCTTTCAATAATTTCTGAACATCATGGAACATCCCGGATTGAAAGTTTTTATAGAAAGGCCCTCCATTCTGCAGAGAAAATAAGTGAGGATGTTTTCAATTATCCTGGTCCGAAGCCGAAGACCAAAGAGGCAGCACTTGTAATGCTCGCTGATTCAGTTGAGGCGGCAGCGCGCGCGGAAAAAAATATTACCGTCACTAAATTGCAGAAGATTTTAAAAGATAGTTTCGATAAAAAATTTAATGAAGGGCAGCTTGATGATTGTCCTATAAGCAGAGTTGACCTTGAACATATAAAGACCGCATTTCTACCGATTCTGTTGGGAATTTTCCACCCGAGGGTTGATTATGAAAATGAAACTAAAGAAGATAATAGTAAAAATTTATAATCTAAAAGATAACAAAGTTTGTAATATATTGAGATTAAAGAATTTTGCAAGGTACGTTTTAGAAAAAGAAAGATTTCATGATTTAACTTCGGTTAATATCATCATTGCCAATGCATCCTATCTTAAGGAATTAAGCAAAAAATTTTTTAAGCGCAATAAAACGACAAATGTAATTTCTTTCAACCTTGGCAATCTCGGTGAAATTTACATATCAATGGATGCAGTAGTTTTCCCTGAAGATTTGTATTATTATCTGGTGCACGGTCTGCTACATATCGTTGGTTATGACCATAAAACAAAAAAAGCCGAAATTTTGATGGATAAAAAATGTAGGGAATATATAAAGAAATTTTTATCTGACTGATAAATTTAAAATTTATGATTTTGTACTGGTTTATAATCTTTATTTTACTTATTTGTAGTGCATTCTTTTCGGGCATGGAAGCGGCAATTTTTTCCATAAGTAAATTTCGTGTCAAAAGTCTATTATTTGATAATATAAAAGGCGCGGGGAGTTTATCTCGCATAAAAGATAATTCAGGTAAGACACTTTCTACATTACTATTATTAAACGACCTGGTTAATATTGGCGCATCGTCTGTTGCAACAATCATAATAAGTCAGATACTGCAAAATTATCAATTAAGTCCGGTGTTCTTTTATTTCTTTGAAATATTTATAATGACATTCGTCATTTTACTTTTTGGTGAAATTACACCGAAAACTATTTTTCTTAACAATGCAGAGTTTTTTGCGTTAAAGTTAAGTTTTATTATTGAATTTCTTAACAATTTAACGGCCCCATTTACAAAAATTACAAACGGAATTACTCATACTATTATTTCTGCTAAAAGAAGTGTGCATATTTCAGAAGAGGATATAAAAAAAATGTTGGTTGAGGCAAAAAAATTAAAAATTCTTGATGAAACAGAAGAACAGTTGGGCTACAGAATACTAAAATTCGGGAAAACCCTTGTTGAAGAAATCATGGTGCCGTCAAGCAATGTTGTTGGTCTTAATATGAATAGAACAGTAGAAGATGCAATTGATTTAATGAAGAAAACAGGGCATTTGCGTATTTGCGTATATGATAATGAAAATAGGGTGGTTGGAATATTATATGCAAAAGAAATTGTTTTAAAAAAGTTAACGAGAAACACTCTGGTTTCTGAATGTATGCGTAAACCTTTCTTCGTCTCAAATAAAAAACCAATTGATGATGTGCTTGTGGAATTTAGAAAAAAAGGAGTACATTTTGCTGTAGTATGCGATAGTGAAGGTAAATTCTTAGGGATAGTCACTTTGAATGATGTTTTTAAATATCTTTTCGGCGATATTCCAGGTGTCTGAGATTATGCTAATAATTATTGCCCTTCTGATAGTCTTATTCATTGGAATCTTTACATCGTCAGAAACGGCATTTCTCTGTGTTGATAAAACGAAGGTTCTTTATGCTGCGGAAGAGAAAAAAAATTGGGCGGTGATAACTAAAAATTTTATTCAAAAACCGGCAGAATTTTTCTCCACAATCCTTATTTGTGAAGATTTTCTTATCGTAATTGCTTCTAATCTTGTGGCAATATATTTTATTAAAATCCATGGTGAACGCTGGGTTTTTCTCTCCTCGTTTTTCTTATCTATTGTTTCCCTGATATGTGGCCAATTAATACCCAAGTCAATTGCTTTGGTACATCCGGAAAAATTGCTGGCGATAACCGCACGAATAATTGTTTTTTTTAAATTTTTTCTTACACCAGTTGTGGCATTATTTTCTGGAATAACTCAAAGTCTTGCCAGTTTAGTTAAAACCAGCTCAGTCGGTTCAATCATTCGTCATCAGGATATAGTCTTTGCAATAAGTGAGTACGAGAAAGATACAAGTTTACTCGCTGCAAGGTTGTTTGATTTTTCAAAAAGAAAGGTATCAGAAATTATGGTACCAATAAATATGGCATTGGTTTGTAGAAAAGATGAGGATTTCAAAAAACTATGCTTTGAGTCAGGTCGGCTATTCAGATATGTTCCCATTTTTGATTACGAAAAAAACGAAGTCGTAGGCATAATTAATACGAAGGAATATTTTTTGTATGGTTCAGTCGATATTAAATCTCCTTTTTTGGTGAATGAAGATGAAAAATGTATGCAGATTTTTTTAAAGATGAAAGAAAAAGGTGAGCATATCGCTATTATTCACGATAAAAATCATAAGGCAGTTGGTATTATTACTATGTACGACCTTATCGAAGAGCTCGTTGGTGCAATAAGAGAAGAAAGGTAAATAGACTGATTCCTCTTCACTTTTATTAGGTGTTTTCTTCAGGTTCAATAAACCTTTAGAAATTTCGTAAGATGTAGGGGCAGATCTTGGTTCACAAATATTTAAATGCCGAGTAAACTCGGTCAATACATTTAAATTATGTTGATATGTAGCCCCTCACCTATATCCTCTCCCCGCAGAGCGGGAGAGGGAAAGGGTGAGGGGAAAGATATTCTGAAAAAGAAAAGAAAGTGGAGAAAACTCAGGTAAATAGACTATTGACTTTGTTAAAAAATTTTATATAATAACTAATCTTTGCCAGGGTAGCTCAGTTGGTAGAGCACCGGACTGAAAATCCGGGTGTCCGCAGTTCGATTCTGCGCCCTGGCATTTTTATTAAAATTAATTAAACAGACAATCAATTTTTGTAGAGTTTTTATTTATGGTAAAAAATAATGTGATGAATTTTTACTGACTCTTATGGTAAAATATATAGGTGAAATTGCGGCTTTGGGAACTTCATTTTGCTGGGCGTTCGGTTCAATATTTTTTACTATTGCCTCACGGTTAATTGGTTCAAATGAAGTGAATCGTATCAGGCTGGTTTTAGGAATGGTGTTATTGATGTTTACTCACCGTATGATAAATGGTATTTTAATACCTTTGGATGCCTTACCTTATCACTGGTTCTGGTTTGCCTTGTCAGGTTTAATCGGATTTAGTATTGGCGATACATTGTTGTTTCGTGGGTATGTTTTGCTGGGACCGCGTATCACAATGTTGTTAATGTCACTTTCGCCTATTTTGGGAACCATGCTCGCATGGATTTTTCTTAAGGAAAAGCTAAATTTGCAGGAAATTTGCGCAATAATTATAACTATATCAGGGATATCAATTGCTCTTTATGATAAAGGCAGCAAAATCAAAAATGATAAAGATTTTTTTGCTGGAATTCTTTGTGGCATCGGAGCATCCTTTTGTCAAACAATTGGTTATTTTGCATCAAAGAAGGGGCTTGAACTTAATAATTTTCCTGCACTCTCTGGGAATGTGATAAGGGTTATGTCCGGTGCAGCATTCATCTGGTTGGTTGCAATACTGCAAAACCAGGCAGGAAGAACTATCAATAAATTGTCTAATAAAAAGGCTGCTCTGACAATGTTAGGGGGCGCTATCTTGGGTCCTTACATTGGTGTCTGGCTCTCCCTGGTCGCTCTCCAATATTCTTACGTGGGGATTGCATCTACATTAATGGCTTTGCCTCCTGTAATTTTGATACCACTTTCACATTGGCTCTTTAAGGAAAAAATAACGTACATTGCTGTTATTGGCACCTTTATTGCTGTTTTTGGTGTTTCATTGATATTTCTCAAGTAAATTCGTAGTTGACAAACAACAAAATTTTAATAGAATAAGAGTATATGGATGCAAGTTTGAGAACATCCTTGATAGGTAAATTAAAACCCCTGTTTGAAGATTATGATAATTACCTCCAGAATTTTTTGAATACGGGTCAAAAAATTGACACTGCGTTGCAAATCAACTCAGATACCATAAGCGAAATTCGCTACAGGTTTAACAATCTTTCAGCAACCGTAGAACTTGTTCTTGAAGGTGTAGATGTATTTGATGCTGAAATAAAAAAGACACATGAGCTATTAAAGAAAAGTGCTGAAAATTTTAATGATTCGGTTTTAATATCAGAAAAAATAAGCGCAGACCTGAATAACATTACAGAAATTTTAGGGATAATTCAATCAAGCGCAAGGAGCCTCTCGGAAATCATTCAAAATATTAACTTTGTTTCTGAGTCTATAGAGGTTGCCTCACGTAATGCAGGAATTACTGCTTTTCATGCAGGTAGAGAAGGAAGGGGTTTTGAGGTCATTGCTCGGGAAATGACTGGGCTTGTAAGGAATGTTCAAAATCCAACAAGAATTATTCCCGAGATAGTCAATGAGTTTTTAAAATGTATAAATGAATTAACTCATGACCTAAAAAAAATTCAAGATGTGATTGTATACTTGAGAGAAATTGCAAACAAATTTTTGAGTATTAACAATGAATTATTTACGTTGATTCCCTACCTTGAAAATTCTATAAAAGACATCACAAAAAGCATTAGTGTTCAAAAAGATTTGTATACTAATTTGTTAAAGGAGAGCAGTAAGCTACCTGTTTTTCTTAACGATATTTATAAAATTATGAGGACAACCGCGGTAACCGAGATATTTTTAAGTGCATTTTTCCAGCATCTGAGTAACATAAAAAACATGTTATTGGCAGCTGAAGATGAACACAATTTTTATTATATATTCAATACATTAGTAAAAATACTTGATGCTGAACCAAGATTAGAAGAATGGGGTGAGAGGTTCCTGACGAGTGCTTTAAAAAAACTTGATGTCCACACGTTAGAAAGATTGACAATACAATTTATCTCTGAAGCAAAATATCTTAATGAGGTAATAAGTATAATTTCTGAGAAAATAAAGTCATGGACTAAAACACACAACTTTGCTGATGAAACACTCTCGCGTGCAAAAATTTTTTACCAGGATGTATGTGAATTACTTAGTTCACTGTCTAATAAATCATATAAATTAAAAGAATTAATTAATAGAATTAACAAACCTTTACAAGAGCTGAAGCAAATAACCGATCGTTCGCGCCTTTTGGGTTTGTATGCAAGTATTGAAAGCGCGCGGAGCGGAGCATACGCTCCCGCATTGAGTGTAGTTACAAAAGAGATAAAAACGCTATCAACAAAATCTTCAGAGTTTGTAAATGGTATTGATGTTTTGGAAGAAAATATACTAAAAGATATTAAATATCTAATTTCTTGTTTTATCAGAACAAGTGAAGATGTAGCACTGGGGCTGGATTCTTTAAGTGTTTCAATGAATGCGGTGACTGAAAGTAGTAAGGTTATGGACAATCTTACAGCGCTTTCACAGGAGATGCTTTCTTCAACGGGGGAGATGGTAAATCAGTGTTCATTGCTGGGAGAACACCATCGCAATTTTGATAAAGAGTATCAAAATATTAGGGAATATTCCTCGTCTTATGATTCAATAATAAAATCCGGCGAATCACTGACAAAGGAAATGAGGTCTGTTGTTAATGATTTTAAAAAACAAATTTATTTAATCACAACAAAGAGAAAAAAGATAGTGCTCAGAGCAACCGAAGACCCGATAACTCTTGACCCAGCGATGAAAACTGATACAACCAGTCATCAGGTTGTTGAGCAGATATTTACAGGACTATATACGTTTGACCAGCTTAACCATTTGATACCCGGTGTAGCACATACATTTACTGTATCTGATGATGGACGGGTATGGGATTTTTATTTAAAACGGGGGGTTAAATTCCATGATGGCAAAGAGGTCCAGGCAAAAGATGTTGTTTATTCGCTGAATCGTGTCAAGAAAGGTCCGAATGTAAACTTCATAGAGTATCTGGTCGAAACGATAATTATCGATCCATATCATGTCAGGTTCGTATTGAAATTTCCGTATGTTCCTTTTCTTGCCAATCTTGCCTGTGGGGTATGCGATATTTTGCCAACAGATTTCAATCCTGATAAGCCAATCGGGTGTGGTCCCTATAAATTAATTTCTTATGAAAAGAAAAAAGAAATTATCCTTGAAGCATTTGATGATTTTTTTGATGGAAGACCACCTATAGATGAATGTGTAATTAAAACTGTCAGTGGCGATGACGAAGCTATTGAGCTTTTTAGAAAAGGAGAAATGTCTATAATTAATTTAACTTCAGGGATGTTGAAAGAATTTTCTTCAGAAGAAATTTATTCAGGTCCTGTTCTTTCTACACAGTACATGGCAATAAATTTTTCGAAAAAATCGCCATTTTCTGATCTAAAAGTACGGCAGGCAATGAATTATGCAATAGATAAAAAATATTACTGCAGCGAACTTCTCAAGGGCAAAGCATTACCTGCACATGGTGTTTATCCCCCTGGTTTGCCGGGATATAATGACAAACTTGCTGGTTATCCTTATGATTTAAAAAAAGCACGTGAATTGATGAAAGAAGCAGGCTTTGGCACTGGTATTTCTGAAACCTTTGTTCTTGATGTTAGGGCAGGGGCTGACCCAATAAAGCGGGCAGAATTTATTAGAGATTCACTCGCGAAGATTGGCATACATATTCAGGTTAATCCTTTGCCTTGGAATGAATTTTTAAATAAGACATACTCGGGAAATAGTTTAATGAGCTTACGTGGTTGGGTATCAGATAACGGTGACCCTGATAATTTTGCTTTCACACTCTTTCATTCAAAAAGTTTTGGGGCAAGTGGCAACACTTCATTCTATGCAAATGAAGAACTTGATAATATGATTGAATCAGCGCGGTCTGAACAAATCCCGAGACGTAGAATAGAGCTCTATCAGAAAATAGAGAATTTTATTGTAGAAAATGCACTCTGGATTTTCCTTTCCTACGGTGTTGATTGCTACGCTGTTCAGAAAGAAATAAAAGGTTTTGTAGTAGACCCTTTTGGTTTGGTTCGTTTTCGTAATCTTTTCTGCATATGAATATAGACACATTAATTTTATTTAAGATTGCCGATGAATTGATCGGCGTTGATATTACCAAGGTGCGTGAAGTAACTGAACTACCTGAATGTATTGTAGTACCCCAAACACCCGAATTTTTATTGGGAATAGCAAATATCCGTGGTGAGGTCGTACCAATTTTATCTTTGCGTAAACGGCTTGGTATCCAGGGTGATGAAATTTGCAATATGATACTTGTTGTTGAAGAAGAGGGAAGGACCGCTGGCTTGAGGGTTGATAGTCTTATAGGAACGAAAAAGATTGATAGTCGTTTGATTAATACGACTTCCGAGCTGCTTTCTACAAAAAAAGAGCGAGATTTCTTTCTTGGTGTCTATGAAGGTGATGAAAAGCCGATTTTAATCATAAACCTCACCAAGGTGTTAGCAAGGGAGCTATAAAAAGATATTGACTTTTTTAAAATTTAAGATAAAATTAAACTTACTATGGTTATCTTTGATATACTGATACGGGGTGGATGTTTGAAGAAAAAGGAGGTTAAATGAGAATATTGGTAGTGGACGACGCTATGTTTATGCGTCGTATGCTAACTGATATTTTAGAGAAGGGCGGACATACTGTTTGTGGCGAAGCATCAACAGGCAAAGAAGCTGTTGAACGCTATAAAGAGCTGAAACCGGACCTTGTTACGATGGATATTATTATGCCGGATATGAGTGGTATTGAAGCAGTAAAGGAGATAAAGAAGATTGATCCCAAGGCAAAAATTCTAATGGTTTCGGCAATGGGGCAGCAGGCATTGGTCCTTGAAGCGGTTCAGGCCGGTGCAATAGATTACGTGGTAAAACCATTTCAACCATCAAGAGTTCTTGAGTCTATTGAAAGAATAATGAAAAAATAATCCAAAGATGCTTGAGGAATATTTACCATTATTTATTAGTGAGACTGAAACATATATAAAACAATTGGAGGGAGAACTTTTAACTTTGGAGAAGGACAACAAGAATCATCAAGCAATAATTGAGGTATTTAGAATATTACATACTATAAAAGGAATGGCGCAAACGATGGGATTTGAAGAACTTGGTAATCTAACTCACTCAGTAGAGGATTTACTCACCGAACCAAAGACAAGAGGTGTTATCGATAAAAAAATCGTTGAGTTTCTTTTTGCAATCGTTGATTATTTCTCCCAATTTTTGAAGTCCATTAAATCTAAAACAGCTTTGCCATCAGCAGCCGAATTGTTAACAATTTGTAAGGAAATAAAACAGGGCAAGGAAGTTATAATCAAAAAGAAGGAGATAGGAGCTCCAGAATTTGGCGAAATCAAAATTAAGATTTCTAAAATAGATAATTTATTTAACTTGGTTAATGAACTGTTAATCATTCGCTCACGTCTTACAAAATTAGCCTCAGAATTGGCAAATAAAGAGTTACAGGAATTAAGTGGAACTGCTGAAAGGTTAATCTTCGCACTTCAAGATGAAGTAATGCGTTTGCGTATGCTTCCTCTATCAACAGTTTTTGAATTTTTCCCACGATGGATAAGGGATGAGGCAAAACATCAGGAGAAGGAAGTAGAATTTGAAATAATTGGTGGAGAGATAGAGGTTGACCGCTCAATAATTGATGTCTTAAAAGAACCTGTAATGCATCTTCTACGTAATGCTATTGACCACGGGATTGAGAAGAAAGGAAAGATAACGTTAAGCGCTGTTCGGGAAAAGGAATTGATAAGAATAAGTGTTTCTGATAATGGAAAAGGGATTGACCCGGAACAAATTAGAAAATTGGCGATAGAAAAAAAATTAGTAGACCAGGAAACCGCTCATCTTTTAAATAAAAATGACTTATATAAGTTTTTATTAAGACCTGATTTTTCGACAAAAAAAGATGTATCAACAATCTCGGGCCGAGGCATAGGATTAGATATTGTCAATTCTTTCGTGAAAGAACTTGGTGGTAGATTGGAAATACAATCAGAAAGAGGGATCGGTTCCACATTTATTATTGAACTTCCAATCAGTCTTGCGGTAATAAGAGCGTTCATCCTCAGAGTTGAAAAGCACCGCTATGCCCTGCCTTTGAATTATGTACAGGAAACATTTTATATTGATGATAATATTATCCAGAGTGTTTATAAACATGAACTTATTAAATTACGGAATAGTATCCTTCCTTTAGTCAGGTTGGCTGAGAAGTTAAATTGTACCACGAAGTCCGGGAAAAAATCCGTGGTAGTCATTGATTATGAGGGTAAAAAGAGAGGATTTATTGTAGACGAAATAATCGCTGAAGATGAAATTGTTGTTAGAAAAACGGACCGATTATTACCGTCTTCTCTTTATTCCGGGTGTTCAGTATATAGTGATGGAAAGCCAATTCTGATTCTTGATCCGAGGGGGTTTGAGTGATTGATGCTAAGAATCTAACTGTAAAGCAGATTGATGCCTTAACAGAGGTGGCTAATATCGGTGGTGGGCACGCAGCTACCGCTTTATCACAGTTGCTGGGCAAGAAAGTTATGATTCGCGTGCCGAAACTATATACTGGACAACTTGAGGAAGTAATTTTAAAGATTGCAGACCCCAATGATATTGTTGCTTCAGTATTATTGTATTTTTTGGGTGATTTGACCGGCAGGACATTGCTGATCTATCCTTATGATGATGCCCAGGAGTTAACGAGGCTATTAATGCCGGAAGGACAAGAAAACACAATTGAACTGCAGGAATCATTGCTTAAGGAAATTTCTAATATTCTTTCCTGCTCATATATGAATGCGCTTGGAGAGTTACTCGGTTTGTTAATTCTCCCATCTGTTCCGGGAATGATTATTGATATGGTTGGTGCTGTGCTTTCCAGTGTAATTGTGGAGTTCGGCAACGAAAAAGATTTTATTTTCTGCATAGAGACTCAATTTGACTTTGGTGATTTTAATAAGCCTCTTTCCGCATATTTCCTTTTATTGCCTGATAACACAAGTTTGGAAGTTATGTTAAAGAGATTAAATTTGATATAGAATAAAAATATGATATCACCTGAGGAATACAAAGTTTTAAAAAGTTTTGCTGAGAGGATACCGGAAAACGATCCGGGTGCCCATAATAACCTTGCAGTAGTCTATTATAATAAAGGGCTTTATGAAGACGCGATACAGGAATTAGAAAAAGCATTAAGTATAGACCCTAATTTTACTCTCGCAAGAAACAATTTAGAGATAATACTAAGAAAATCAGGAAAACTGGATAGTAAAGTAAAAGAGCTTGCTCATCGGATTGAAGTTGAACCATTTGATGAGGTAAAGACTCTTGAACTTGCGGATACTTACAGAAAATTAAGTCGGTATTCACAGGCAATTATTTATTACCGCAAAGTTTTGGATTTCAATCCAGGGTGTTATGAAGCACATTTTGGGCTGGGTATTACACTCAAAAATCTTGGTAAATATGATGACGCACTTGAAGAAATAAAAAAGAGTCTTGAGATAAAGATTTCGCCAGAAGGTTACCGTTTACTCGGTGAAATTTATTTCAATAAAGGAATTATTGATTTGGCAATTAAGAATTTCCAGGATGCAATAACGCTTGACCCCTCTTCTGCTGAGGCACATTTCTTTTTGGGGTTTGCATATGGAGAGAAAGGAATGCATAAGGAAGGTAGGGAAGAGATTAAAAAGGCAATCCAGCTGAACCCTGCGCTTGCTCAGTTTGAACCAAATTTACCAATTGATCTTAAAGATCACAAAGGCTATCTTGAATTTTTGAAAGAACACCTTGGAATTCCCAAGAGTTCTGTTAACGAATTTCAGGCACATTTTAATTTAGGAATGACCTATCGTAATAAAGGATTGTTTACTGAGGCAAAAAGGGAATTTGAAGAGGCATTGAAATTAAAAGATAATGACCCGGACCTGTTTGCTATACTTGGTGAGGCTAATCTATTCTTAAATAAACTTGATGAAGCACATAATTATTTTTCGCGTTGTCTTGAGTTTGATCCATTGTCAGTCCGGGGACTGAATGGCATAGGTGCGGTTTATTTGAAGAAGAATGATTTAACACAAGCAAAGATTTATTTTGAAAAAGCCATAGCTGTGGACAATTCTTTTGTCCATGCATTAGCAAACCTTGCGCTTGTTCGATATTTACAGAATCAAATAGAAGATGGGGTGCGACTTTTTAATCAGGCATTTGAAAAGGGGAGTGAGGAGGCTCGTTATAATCTGGGAATGTATTTTTATAAAAAAGGTGATTACGAACAAACCCTTAAGATTTTTAACGATGATTCTATAGATAGCAATTTCTTCCGTGGTTTAGTTTATGCAGAATTAGGTAGAGATGATGAAGCAGTCAACGCATTTAGAAGGGTTATAAGCATTTTACCTAATTATGCAGGTGCCTATTACAACTTAGGTTTTCTTTTAATGAAGCTCGGTCAATTTGAAGAGGGATTGTCTAATATCCGCCACGGAATGGAGATAGAACCGAATTATGAGAAGGAAAAATACCGTATTGCAATTGCCACTGAGTTATATGAATTCGGTTTATATTATATCCCCGCAAAGGTAGAAGAAAAATTTGAGGAGAAAATAGTTGAGGAGGCTGAGGAATTCTTCCCTACTCTTGAAGTACCTACACCACAAGATTACATTCAAGAAGCAGAATCATTATTAAAAAAACAGGAATTTGACAAAGCCTTAGGTATGATTGATGAAGCATTAAAACTTGTTCCTGAGATGAGTGAAGCGGTTATTCTAAAATCTAAAATTTTATTCCAGGCAGGTAATATTGAAGATGCATTAAAACAACTTGCAAGCTTTACTCAGAAACATCCCGAAGATATAGACTCTATTACAGCCCTTGCTATGATGCTTGAGACACTTGGTAAATTTAAGGAAGCAAGAGAACAGTACCGCAACCTTTTGAAAATCCAGAATGATAATGTTGAGTGGCTCATAAAAATTGCTTCGCTTAGTCTAACACTGAATGAATTGGACAGTGCATTAATGGTATACAATCAATTGTATGAGCGTATTCCAAATGATATTGCGGTAAATTTGGGGTTATTAAATATATATTTAAAGAGAAAAGATCTGGACCGCGCAAAATTATTTATTGAATTTCTGGAGAATGCAAAGCCTGAAAAATATGACTTTTATGTAGCAGCCGGGACATACTGGCTTGAGAAAAATGAACTTGCCAAGGCAAAAACTTATTTTGAACAGGCGGCTGAGCTTGAGCCATCCAAACCATTACCTTATTATAACCTTGGAATTATTTCCGTCCAGCAAGGAAAGTTTGATGAAGCATGTAATTTTTGGAAAAAGGCAATGCTTTTGAGCCCGGATGAAGAATTGTCGAGCAAAATTACACATTGCTTGAATATAACTATGGAAATGATGGAATTTTTGAAAAAGGAAATATGAAGAATTATAACAAAAAGGAAGTAGTGTAATATGGCAGATGAGCTTACAATGGATTCAAAGGCATTGATATTTGCAACGCTTGCTGATGTTTATTTGAGTTCAGGAATGATTGATGAAGCAATTTCAATTTTAAAAGATGGGTTAAGCAGAAATCCTAATTATACACTCGGTAAAATAATTCTGGGAAGGGCGTATTATCTTAAAGGTGAAACAGAAGAAGCATTAAAGGTTCTTGAGGAAATATACGAACAAGCAAAAGAGAGCGAAAATGAAAATTTATATTTAGCCCATGTATATAAAAAACTTGGTGATTATGAAAAGGCAATCCAATTTTATGAGGCAACATTAAAGATAAATCCTGAAAATAAGGAGGCAAAACAAGAACTTGAGTTATTGAAACCAAAACCGCAGGTCGTGGAACCAGTAAAAGAAGTTGTTATGGAGAAACCGGTAGAGACTATCACACCCGACATGATTGCAGTACCAAGAGAAGAAGCTGCTGGACCTACATTGCCGATTGAAGAAGTTCTTGAAAAAATAGAACCAAAGATAGAACAACCCTCTGAACCGGAGCCAAGGCCCGAAGTAGCTCCCCAGGTTGAACCTATCCAGGAAACACCTGTACAGCAGCCTGTGATTGAACAACCTCAGCTAAAAGAGGAGGTAGAAATTGCGCCTGTCCTACCCGAAATTGGATTTGAACCTGTAGTTGAAGAAAAGGAAATTGAAAAACCAAGTCCACTTGATGCACTTAATGAACCTATGAAGAGGTTAACTGATTTAAAATCCGTGCAGGGTGCATTTATATTATCCCGTGACGGTTTACTCATTCAGAGTTATTATCAGGATAGAGAAGATTTAGAAGAGATTTGCGCTCTTATTGCTGGGATATTTAATGATGCAGACAACGCATTCAAATTTTTGAAAACGGGTAGTTTAGAAAAATTTATAATTGAAAAAAGTGATGAGACAATCTGTGTTATTACTGCAGGTGAATCGTTGTTATGTATAATAACAAAACCTGAAGCAAAACCGGGTCTTGTCTTTGTTTATGCTCGTAAAATAATTGAAGAAATAAGAAAAATACTGGGGTAAATTATGGATTTATCGCAACTTACAAAAATTCCTAAAATCCTCGGAGCAGGGCTGGCTACCTATGATGGTTTTATTATTGATAGCCAGTTTGCCCATGGTTATGATGCAGAGAAATTCGGGGCAATGTCAGCAAAGATTGTTAATCAAATCAAAAAGAGTTTCGGAAAGGAAAATGCCTCAATAATTCTTTATACAGATAAAATTATTTTTCTTGCAAGAGCAAAGAATGAGGGGGTCCTTTTCGTAATTGCAGATAAAGACGCAAACCTGGGTCTGGTCAAGATTAAGTTTGAAAAAATGTAGGCAGACTACCTGGTTTGCAAATAATTCTTGCAATTTTCTAATTATGAAGAAGTTATTAATTCGGTTGTCAATTTTGATACTTATATTTAACTGCCACCCTAAAAATAAGGTAAATACATCCTGGTACGAAATCGCACGCAGAGAGATGGTAGAAGAGCAGATTATCGCTCGGGGTGTGAATGATACAAATGTTATAAATGCAATGCTAAAAGTTGAAAGGCATAAATTTGTACCGAAGGAATACGAAAAATACGCTTATATGGATAACCCCCTTCCGATTGGTGAAGGACAGACAATTTCTCAACCATATATCGTTGCACTTATGACTGAAGTTTTGCAATTAAAAGGCAGGGAAAGGGTTTTGGAAATTGGAACAGGTTCTGGTTATCAGGCAGCGATTCTTTCTTTGATTGTAAAAGAAGTATATACTATAGAAATAATTCCTTCCCTTGCCGAATCTGCCAAGAAACGGCTTGAAAGTTTTGGTTATAAAAATGTCTATGTAAAATGTGGAGACGGATTTATGGGGTGGCCCGAAAAGGCACCTTTTGATTGTATAATCATTACCTGCGCTGCACCAAGAGTTCCAGAAC
>JBDRWA010000029.1:0-17617 GCA_039802145.1 Caldifarciminota bacterium
TCCTTCAATATTGAGTATCTTTTTAAATAACTATAAAGTGTCCTACGGGGAATACCCAATAACTTTGCAGTTCTGGTTTTATTCCAGCCCGTAGTATTCAATGCCTCAATTATCGCATCCTTTTCTATCTCTTGCAGTGGAACAATTCCGTCCTTTGTCCTTTTAAACCCGATATCATCAATGGTAATCAGGTTTCCCCGGGCAAGCGTCACTGCCCGCTCAATTATATTCATCAATTCACGAACATTCCCAGGCCAGTGATATTCTTTTAATCGTTCAATAACCCCCGGTTCAAAACCCCTTATATCCTTACCCATCTCCTTACAATACTTGTTTAAAAAGAATTTTGCGAGTTCAGGAATATCTATTATCCTTTCCCTCAACGGTGGGACATCTATCCTGAAGACATTTATTCTGAAGAACAAATCCTGCCTGAATCGTCCTTCTTCAACTTCTATCTCAAGTTCTTTATTAGTGGCAAGGATGAATCTCACATCTATCTTCCTTGTTATGGTCTCACCCAATCTCCGGATGTTCTTCTCTTCCAATGCCTCAAGTACCTTTGCCTGGAATCCCGCAGTGGTATTTGAAATCTCATCAAGGAATATCGTCCCACCCTCACCCTCTTCTAATAATCCCTTTTTATCGGTATATGCACTGGTGAATGCTCCTTTTTTGTGTCCGAACAGTTCTGATTCCAGGAGTGTTTCAGGTATTGCACCACAATTGATTGAAATAAATTTCTTATCCCTGCGTCTGCTTTTTAAATGGATCAACCTCGCAAGCATACCCTTGCCAGTTCCCGTCTCGCCCGTAATGAGAACCGGGGCATCTGATTGGGCAATCGCCTCTATATCCTGGTAAATCTTCTTCATCTTTTTTGATTTGCTAATTAAATAACCAGCACCTATCTCACCTATCACATTTGTCTTTAATAATATATTTTCACTCTTTAAATTTTTAAATATAAAAGACTTCTCAATGACTGATGCAAGAATCTTTGATACAGTAATTAGAAAATCCCTATCTTGTTCATTAAATATAGCACCTATAATCCTTGAATCAAGGTATATCGCACCGATAACATCAGACCCAATCCCCAGTGGGATACAGAGGATTGAACGAATCTGATTTAAAAGAACACTCTTTCTTATATTGAATCGCGGGTCATCAAGGGCATTGGGAACAAAGACAATCCTATCTCTATCCATCTCTTCAATCGCAGTCTTTGAAAGTTCTCCTGCATCCTTTATCGTCTTTTTATCCATATTCCTGCCCGCGACAAACTCCATACCTTTTTCAGTCTTTATAAATATTGCACCCCTTTCTGCCCTTGTAGCATCTATCACAAGGTCAAGAATATTTACTACAAAGTCCTCATCACCAAGATTGGAATTTATGAGCTCAGCGAGCTTTGAGAATATCTCAAGATAATCTGCGGAGATTAACCTTTTTGAATAATTCCTAAGAATCACAGGATAAATTTTTAACTGGAGTCTTTTGACCCTTTGTAATTCAAGTTCTGCACCAATTGACTGGAAAATCCGTTCAACAGACTCTAACTCCTCAGCAATTTCTCTTATTCTTTCGGACTCAATACCCTTCTCAATGATTGACTCAATCATCAATTTTTTAAAATATGCATAATCATAAAGAAAGCCCTTTTCCTTTAAGTATTTGAGATTTGATTCTATATCTAATTTTTCTATCAGATGCGACCTAAATTGTTCTATTTTTATAAAAGAATCAGCGATTATATATTCACGGCTTTGTTTTGCGGCAATGTCCTTTGCTTTTTGTGCAAAAGAGAACGCCTTTTCAAAATCAGAAATTTCATAATAAAACTGGCTTGTTCTTAGATAAGACTCAATCTTTATTGAAGGTTCAAAATTACCATTTTCCAGTCTATCAATACCCCTTTCTATATATCCCTTTGCCTGGTCAATCTTTACCAGAACCGAATAAATAATGCCCAGACCAATAAGATATAAAACTTCCTCTTTCTTCCCAATCTTCTCTTCAAGGATTGACTTTGCCTTATCAATCTCAAATAACCGATAATAAATTATTGACAGCGCATAGTTTGCATACTCAGAATCTGGTTCAATATCAAGTGCCTTTTTATATAATTCTAATGCCTTATCAAACCTGCCTTTTTCTTCAAAAATACCGGCAATATGTGCCAAACAAATATATTGATGTTTTTTGTTGCCAGTCCTCAATGAACCATTCATTGCCTTTTCAAAGACTTCCTTTGCTTTATCCGTATCACCACTATTCAAAAGCAATAATGCCTTATTTATCATCGCCGGTATGAGTGCATTTAAATTTTTTATCTCCTCAAAAGCCTTTATTGCCCTATCAATATATCTCATGCCATTTCCAATATCACCAGTCTGGAGATAAAAAGAACTTAATAAGTTTGTAGCATATGCAGACTGCTTATTTAGATGGTTTTTATCACAGAAATTTATTAGTTCCAAGCAAATCTCTTTCCCTTTATTATATTCATTCTTAAACCATTCAAGTGTTGCATAGTAGTATAATGCCTCTGCCTCAAGTTCTAAATTATTTATTTTTCGGGAAATAGCTATTGAATCATTGATTATCCTTCCACCTTCGTCAAAATCCTTTAAATATATATAACAATAGGCAAGCCGGTTGGCAATTCTTATATAAAAATCTGATTGCCATTTTTCTATTCTCGACAATGCTTTTTTGAGAAATTCAATCGCTCTCTCTAAATCATCAGTGCCTGAATATGCCTTTCCCAATCCCCAGAATGCCTCTGTTCTCATCGGAGATTCAATACATTTATTGTAATATTCAATCGCCTTATGATTTTCACCGGAGAGAAGATAAAGTTCAGCCAAATTTAAGAGAATTTTAAAATAATCATCTACATTAAATCTTTTGCTATATTCAAGAACCTCTGTATAATATTCTATTGCGAGTTTTCGGTCATTTATTCTTTCCGCATTTTTCGCTGATAGGCAAAAATATTTGTATGCCTTCTTTTCTTCACCAATCTCATTATACAATCTGCCCAGCAATGGAAAGAAAATCTCGTCTAATTCACCACCATCTAATCCTTCAATTATCTTTTTAATAAGTAAAATCCGCTCATCTTTTTTTATTAATTGTGAAACCAGCATCTTTATAATCTGATTGGCAAGCGAAATAAATCTTTTACCTTTGATATATTCCTCTCTGACAAGTCCAAGGATTTTCAAAATTTCTAAGTTGATGACTGTAAATTCTGGAATAATCTTATTAAGAGTATAAGACTCCAGTGGATAATCAGTAATACATAAAATTTTCAATAAATTAAGTTCAACCTTATTCAATCCCTGAAGTTTTCTTGACAAAACTCCTTCTATATTTTCTGAAATCTTAAATTCTTTTAATGCATCTGTATCAACCTGCCAATGGTTCATCTGATAACGAAGAATCTCCTGGTTATGGAGCGCCTTCAATGTCTCAACAATGAATAAAGGGTTACCACCTGTATGGCTGTGTAACCAATCTACAAAAAAAGAAATTTCATCCCCGTCTTTTGTCCCAATCTCAAAGAATGTCTTATCAATCAAAGCTTTCACTTCATCAACTGAGAATGGTCTTAAATAAAGTTCATAGAAATTCAGCTCCTTTATCCTCTGGTCAAAACCAGTGGTACCAATCAATGTAATATTTGTATCCTGGATACTATGCCCGATGAATCTGAAGAGCCCAATTTCATAGTCATTCAGATTATCTAAATTATCAACGAGTATAATTAAATTCCTTTCTTTTGCAAACTCAATCAGTCTTTCAGTAATCTCTGCGTAGATCTGGAACTGATCTTCCTTATCAGTTAATTTTAAATTATTTAAACCAATTGCATTGCAGATAAAATTATGGAAATATCCATCTTCCCTTCCGGTAAAAGAAAAAACCTCATAGCCTTTAAAAAGATATTTATATCTCAATTCCTTTAATAGTCTTGTCTTACCCGAACCAACTTCACCATTTATAATAACCGTTTCGCCTTTTAATTTTAATAATTTATCCATAATCTCAGGGATTTCAACGAATGAAGTTGGCGGCAGTTGCACTTCATATTCTGGGGTTATTGATTTCTTATCAGGAAGAAATTTTCTGAACACTTCATACAAATCAACTGCGGTAGGTCTCAAATTCGGTTCTTCAGAAAGAAGTCGTTGGATAGTATTATTCATCAATTCCGGGATGTTTTTGATTGGTCGGTAGGGAATGCTCGGTGCCTTTCCTGCCAGAGTCTCATAGATTATCACCCCGAGTGAGTATAAATCACTACGCTGGTCAGCGCCTATGCCTTTGAGAATCTCTGGTGCCACATAACCAATGGTACCTGATGGATTCATCTGGTGGGTCGTGATGCCTGCAAAACCAAAATCAATTAATACCACTTTCTTCTCTTCCGGATTGTAGATGATATGTTCAGGTTTTATATCACTATGGACAAATCCCTTGTTATGGAATGATGATAATGCATTTATTATTTGAATAATTGCCTCGATGAATTCTGTGTTGAATTCAGTAAAGCATTCATTAATCGGTCTGCCTCTGACATATTCCATTGTAAAATATGAAAGACCTTCTTCCGTCGTATCATACTCAAGGACATTTACAATATTAGGATGACGGGACTGGGAAAGAATCTGGAATTCGCGGATGATGAATTGATTTAACTCGGGTTCTTTTTCCTTTGCAATCTTTAAAATCAAATTGCGGTCTTCTTCATCTTTTGCCTTATAAACTAATGCATAATTTCCAGTTTCCAGTTGTTCAACTATTACATATTTACCTATTTTCTTTAATCTCTTTGCCATTAAGATTAAGTCTACTTCATTTTTAGAATTTGTCAACAAGTTGGGCAATAATAAAAAGGCAGGGCTTTTGCCCTGCCTTTTAGAATCAATTAAACCTGTTTAATCCACACTCAGAATCTTGAACTCAATCCTGCGATTCAAATCCCTGCCCGACTTCGTGCGATTATCAGCAATCGGTTGGGTCTCACCATAACCACGAACTTCAAGCCGGGTTGGGTCTATATTGTGATAACGCACAAGATATTCTTTCACGGCATTTGCTCTTTGATAAGAAAGTTTCATATTGTAAGAATCTGAACCTATGCTGTCGGTATGGCCCCCGATCTCAACCCGCATCTTCGGCTTAGCGACCAAAACCTTTGCTGCATCGTCAAGGACAGGATATGATTCAGGTTTAATTACGGCAGAATTGAAGTCAAAATAAATACCCCTTAAGATAATCCTTTCTCCTACCTTGGGAACCTTCCTCAATGTAAAATTCTGCACCTTTGTCTCATCCTTGGCGATTACGACTGGACTCGTCTCAGCAATGTAATCCTGGGCTTCAACCTTTAATACATAAGTGCCCGGAGTGAGAGTAACCTTGTATATACCAGTTGCTGGATCTGTAGAAATTGCTGGAATTTTTGTATCAACGAATGAAATCTGTGCAAGTATTGGTTTCTCATCATCTTTATCAACAACCTTTCCTACGAGTGTGCCCTGGGCAAGGCTGATTTTATTCAACCCAACATCAATAACCTTTGTATCACCTTCCTGGAGTGTGACCACTTTCTCATCAAATTGATAGCCGGTTGCCTCTACATGAATCCTGAATGTCCCAGGAACAAGAACAACTGAATACATTCCTGATGTATCAGAATTAATTGATGGGAATTGAGTTTGTGGGAATGTGATAGTCGCAACGATCGGTTGTTTTGTCTCTGCATCAAATATCTTTCCAATGACTTTTGCTACTTCTTTCTTGTTCAAGGCAAAATCAAGGATTATCTGGTCTCCATCTTTTAATACTACACCCTGCTCTTTCCAGCGATAACCTTCGGACTCAACATGAATTCGGAAACTTCCTGGTGAGAATGAGGTTTCGTATGTGCCATTTGCTGATGTCTGAATCGCCTGTTTATCCGAACCAGGGAATGAGATTGTAGCAATAATTGGCTCACCGGACTTTGCATCGTAAACCCTTCCTGATACTTTTGCAATTGGTATATGGACCTCAACCTTCTTAATCAAATCACCACCACCCGAAATATTAAAGAACGCCTTCCACCAGAAATCAGGGTTTCTTTCCGGATTCAATATTCCCAATTCACAACCCAAATCAAAACTCACACTCTTTGCACCAAATCTCAATCCCGGCGTTACCCATAAGGATTCAATGCTATTATCCATATCAAAATAGCCAAATGTCTCAAAAAGAATTCTAACATCTTCGGATGGAATTAACTCAATACCCCCACCATGAATCAAATAATTCGGTCTTGGAAAGAAATCCGCATCATTTACATATTCTGGCTTATGGTCAATCCCTGTATACAAATACCCAGCATTCAGATGGGTTGCAAATGGTCCAATGCGGAAATCAAAAAGACCGGTTCCGATGATATCAGGGTCATGTGGTATGTGGGGTGGAAAATGTGGTGGATATGGTCTACCGCCTTCTGGATATTTCTCAGGAAATGAATCTGAATAAAATCTTTTGTCTATGTCATAGGCATTATTAAAATATTCCCGGGAAAGCCCGGGGCCAAAATCAACCGCGCAATGAACACCAAATGCATATAAAAGCGGTGTTTGCTTATCAACAATAATAGGATAACCTATTTTTCCACCAACTTCAATCGTCTCAAACCCAATGACCGGATAAGGGTCTCCTCTCTCCTGAGGATAATTGCTCATCTCAAACCATTTCATAAAAGGTGTTGCACGGAACCTCATTTCAAGATAATCAATGATTGAATATGAGATTCCGGTAGAGACTTTGAAGAAGTGTTTGCGGTCAGTTACGCTCACTCCCCATTGTGTTGTGTCAATCTCCTCATAGCGTTCCTCAGGGCTAAGATGAAACGACAACACACCCATATTATGGGGCTGGGCATATTGTAGTTTGAACATACCGCGGTTTCCATATACAGAAATCTCTTGGGCAATGAATAAGGTAGGTAGTAAGATTATGCATAAAAAGGTCTTCTTCATAAAACCTCCTTTAATTACTCTTTTTATCACCAAGGGATTGGCCAGATTAAGATTGGCCCCAACGGGAGTCGAACCCGTATCTTCACCTTGAAAGAGTGATGTCCTAACCACTAGACGATGGGGCCTTATGCGTTAGAATATAGAGATTTCTAAAAGATTCATTATCCACAATTGCCCGATTTATCAGGAAATAATTCTCCAGGTTGGCATTGGTGACCATTATTCTGTGGGATAGATCTTCGCCCATTGCCAATAAAAACTTTGCCGCCACCTTTGGATTTTCATTTACGATATCCATAAATTGCTGTTTCTTTAGCACATAGAGCCTGCAATCTGTCTTTGCCTTCACTGTAGCAGAACGTGGTTTATCAGTTAAGAGCGCCATCTCGCCAAAGAACGATGATTCGCCAAGCTCTGATAATATAAGAACAAGGTCGCCACGGGTCAGAAAAACCTCAACTTTACCCGATTCAATCAGAAACATCTCATCCCCTGTCGTCCCTTCTTTTATTATTACCGTATCCTGGGCAACATCCCTTGGTTCCCATTTCACCATCAACCAGTCTATTTCCTGGGGTGAAAGGTATTTAAATAAAGTCACCCTGCTAAAGTCTTTCATAATCAATTAAGTTTACTCATATTTTGTAAACTGTCAATAGCGAAAGAAGAATTAAAATTGGAAAAGTAAAGTTAAGGTTAATATTCTGGAGCTTGGCATTTGGTAATTTATCACCTTTTATATCCAAATCTCAAACGGTCAAATGCCTCAACTGAGTATTTAATAAACATCCTCAATTCATTGCCAAATCTTTTAAATGCAGAATTTACTATATTATCCTGTAATTTCTGGTCTATCGTAAAATCCGGATATGCAGTCTTGTAAATCTTTAGTAGATTATCAAATATCAACTCTAATTCTGCCCTTGAAAACTTTCGCAAAATTATCTTATTTTTTATGATTCTCGTTGTCCAATCATCTTCACCTGGTGTTGTGGCGAGCATCAGTAAGATATTGGTTTCTTTATATGCGTATGGTGTGGGACGCACCTGATTGTGAAGCATGTATCTATCAATCTTTTTCATCTCCTCATCATTAAGGGCAACCCTTATTAATCCTTCTAAGAATGCCCTTCCCCGTTCCTGAAGGTGATATTCCCAGATATGATTCAGTTCTTCAAATTCATCTATCACCAGAACCAGACCACCGATTCCGAGTCTTTTAACAATATAACTCAATCCACTTAGAATGTAGTTATAAAAATCAGCCGCAGTTGAAAAATCATATAGGGCAGGAATCTGCTGTCCACCCCTTACCCGGAAAGGTGCATCACGGTCTGTTGCATATTCCTTTGTTGACTCCCCTTCAATCCACTGCCAGAACACTTCACTATGCGAATTTTCTTCTGCCATTACATCTTTTACTTTTTTTAAAACGGGTGTGAAGAAGCAGTGGTCCGACAAATCAATCCCACTTGCCTCTCTCAGTAAATCGCGGTAACCATGTTCATAACCGTCTTTAATATACCTTAAACTATAAACGAGTTCATGATATATCTTCTTAGGACGGTAAGGTGGTGTCTCCTGAATATGGAGTTCACAATAGCCAGTAGCAAATCCCTGTTTAAGTGATAAATGCCTGAGATATTCAGCGAGATGGGTCTTACCAGAACCGTATTCACCCTCAATCAAAAAAACACCCCCGACCCCATTCTTTAAATTATCAAGTGCCTTCTGGAATAGTTCAATCTCATATGCCCTGCCAAATGTAAAATATTCAATATCCTGATGGGGAACGACTCCGAGCCTGAACGCTTCAATCAATCTCCTTGAAGAGACTCTATCTAATTCCTTCTCTTCAATTTGGAGTGGCTTGAGCCATTTGGTTGGAAGCCAGAGGCATAAGCCACTGCGGAATTTGACACGGGATTCAATCCCATCCCATCTCGTCTCAAGGACAATCCCTTCCCCAAATATATTGTGGAAGACTATCTTAGAATTCTTCTCGTTCAACTTCTTCTTTTTCTTTATTCAAAAGTTCCTTGGTGCGCCTCTTAAGAATCTCTTTTGCAGTCTCTCTATCAATTACGCTCTTATAATTCCTGATATACTGGAATGCCTCAATGATACCAACAACAAAGATTCTACGGTAACTAATGTCAAGCATCTGCATTTCAAGGGCAGTGTTTGCCATATTTTTTATAGACCTGTTCAGCATATCCCGGTTAAATTCAAAATCATAAGCACTTTCAAAAATCCGGGAAAGTTTTTCACCCAATTTTAATAAAAATTCTTCAGGTTCAATCTCTATTCTTTCAAGGTCAATCTTTACACCGGCAGGGTTTATGCTCTTAAAACTTGAATATAACCTTTGCTTCAATGCTTCATAAACACCACCGGTCCCTTCAAGTAAGAGATTCTCATCAGGCACTGCATAAAAGAACATCGCCCCGGGCAATCTACCATTTCCACATTCATCAATTATCTGGCGGAGGTTATCAAGTGCCCGCCTTTTATCGCGTGCTGAAGAGATACTCATTCCCCTTTCTGCCTCATCAAATAAGAATATCACACCATTATATCCAATTGTATTGATAAACTGTATCAAACTTCGCAGCATCCTGAAGGAACTTGTGCGGTCAATCCTTTCTGAAATGCGGTACTTCAATTTTAATTCCTTTGGTATATCTTCGCCCTTTAACCACTGGACAAGGGATAAAAATCCCTCTTCATCATCAGCGACAAGATTGCTCAATGCCCCTTTTATACAATTTGCATAACTTATACTCTCAAGTCCTTTTATCAGAGAAATAAATATTCTGTCGGCGCGAACCTGATTATACCATTTTCTTAATAATGATTCAATTCCTATTTCATAGGAACTTAAAATCTCCTTTTCCGCCAATGGAGTACTAATATTGGAAACAATCTTTTTATATACGAGTTCCAGTTTATCAAAAGGACATTCAGTCGCACTTAGCGATACATAACTTGTAGCATAGTTATACTTCCAAGCAAGATTTCTGATTGAATAAAGAAAATGGGTCTTCCCACCGCCATAGTTTCCCACTATCAATTTAAATGTTGAAATACTTTGTTTCCCGGGAAAGTTAAAATAGTCATCTTCAAGAACCCTCAAATATGGTTCAAGTCCAACACTGTAATACTCAACACCAAATTCAGGGGGTGTGCCATAACCACCGAGTGTGTTTATCATAATTCTTGCTATTGTCTGGTCTATCCGATTTGCCATTGAATCACCTTATTATTCTGCAAATGAAACATAGGAATAATAAGTCCCTTCTCCTTCTTCATTATCAGGAATCCAGATGGCATGCATTTTATCTGTAGTAGCATCAAATGTTGCGATATAAAAATGAATACCCTTCTGGGCATATTCAGACTTTTTAAAAAGATATAACCAATAAGAAAGATTAATCCTCGGGAATTCCCGAAAATTGCTTTTCTTAGGGTCGGCAAAGAACTGGGAAGGCTGTTTCAGGATTACATATTCACTCAAAACTTCGGTAAGATAGACCTTCTCGCCATGTGGTTTATTTAAGAGTAAAATACATTTTTTATATGACTTCTGCAGGTCAAGATAAAATTCCTTCGGGTCAAACTTCATCCTCTTAAGACCCTCATCAAATTTCTTTATCGTTTGATAAATCGTTTCCGGCTCAAGGGCAATCTTGGATTTTATTTTCTCAATCTCCGGTCCAAAATACAATGTTGCCTCGCCGAATTCAAAGTTTAATGACAGAGTATAAAGACCGATCCTTAGTATTGGATACTGTCCTTTTATTATCCAGTTTTCTTTCTGAAACAGTTCCTTAATCCTTTCCGCAAGAGAAAACCTAAAATCTTCTTTAATCTTATCAACTGCAGACTTCTCACTATTGAGCCAGACAATCAATGAATTTTTCATTTCAAAATCAGGAAGATTGTCTGCTTCTTTTGATATTTCGTTTAATCTTCTTTCCAGTAAGTATACGTTCTCTACTGCCTTATCTTTGAGTCGAGAATATGCATTAAGTAATTTAATAACCCTGTTCAATCTTTTATTTAACAACTTTAACCCTTCTATTATTTCTTTCATCCAGATTAAAATGATAACCAAAAATTCACCAATGTCAAGAAAAAATGTATATGTATTGACAACTTCAATTAAATTTATATAATAATCTATTGACATTAAAGCAATTTTAAGGAGGAAATCATGCCAATAACTTTGAGCGTCATCAAGGCAGATATTGGGGGTTATGTTGGGCATTCAAGTATGCATCCCAATGTCATTGCCCGGGCAATTCAATTGCTTGATGCCGAAAAAAATAAAGGCACAATTGTAGATTTTCATGTATCCCATTGCGGCGACGACCTTGAATTGATAATAAGCCATAGACTCGGAAATGACTGTCAGGAAATCCATAAACTCGCCTGGGATATCTTTGTTGAGTGTACAAATGTGGCAAAGGAATTGAAACTCTATGGTGCAGGGCAGGATTTACTAACCGACGCATTTTCGGGCAATGTGAAAGGAATGGGGCCGGGTTGTGCAGAAATGACATTTGAAGAGAGAAAGAGCGAACCCGTGATAGTATTTGCCGCAGACAAGACCTCCCCTGGTTCCTGGAATTATCCACTCTTCAAAATGTTTGCTGACCCATTCAACACAATCGGCCTTGTCATTGACCCGAGTATGCATGATGGATTTGTATTTGAAGTTCATGATGTATTCCACGATAAGAATGCGAAATTAAATACACCCGAAGAAATGTATGACCTTCTATGTCTCATCGGCGCATCTGAACACTATATTATTAAAAATGTCTACAAGAAAGATGGAACAATCGCGGCAACGACATCTACCCAGAAGGTCAATCTCCTTGCAGGTAGATATGTTGGAAAAGACGACCCGGTAATGATTGTCCGTTGTCAGAGCGGTTTACCTGCGGTTGGTGAAGTCCTTGAACCATTTTCTCTACCTTATATGGTGACCGGCTGGATGCGCGGTTCACACTGGGGACCATTTATGCCAGTCTCAGTTGAAGATGCAAATCCAACAAGGTTTGATGGGCCACCACGGGTAATCGCACTCGGCTTCCAACTTGCAAATGGTATGCTCATTGGACCACGGGATATGTTTGCCGATCCGAGTTATGACCATGTAAGACAGAAAGCAAATGAAATCGCTGACTATATCCGCAGACACGGTCCATTTGAACCCCAGCGTTTACCCCTTGCCGAAATGGAATACACCACACTTCCCCAGGTACTGAATAAACTGAAAGAGCGATTTAAATAAAAAAAATTTTACCTTTGGAGCCCCTCAGAACTGAGGGGCTTTTTAACCTTATGAATAAAAGCATGCGATAACGCAAAATTGTGTCAAAATTTTGAACACATAATTTTATAAAGTCTCGTAATTTCATAAGATTTAAGGAACTCTGAAAAGTGTAAAAAATTGGGACACTTTTGCGGACATCACCGGCTAAAACTCCTTGAAATTGCAAAACATTTTTCTGGCACGAACTTTGCTCATATAAAAGATAGATTGGCAATATGGCGATTATACAAACAAATAAAACCCTTGACTATAGAGAAAAGAATGATTGGACCGGTGGTGTCTTCAGTGATCATCACGATTATGCCCAATCCATTTAGAAATAGTGTCAAACTTGGGCTTCGTGCGGGTAAGTATGGCAGATACAGTCTGGAAGTTTATAATGTTTTAGGACAGAGGGCCAGGATTATTTTCAATGAAGAAAGACAGGCAGGATATTGTGAGGTTATCTGGGATGGTAAGAATGATTTAAATCGTCAGCTGCCTGCCGGTATATTTTATAACCTACCAGATGGGCACCTCAAAGGTAACTAAAAAAGTCGTAATTTTAAGATAAATAAAAAGGTACCTCACTCTTGACTGTAAGCAAATTTAAAATATAATTTAACATGCAAAAATTATTGATTTTGTCAGCAATAGCAATTTTCTGTTTTGCTCAAATCTGGCAGCCCGGGGCAACCGGCTATACTTTTTTAAAACTCGGTGTCGGAGTTAGACCTGTAGCAATGGGTAATGCATTCACTGCCTTAAGCGATGATGGAAATGCAGTATTCTGGAATCCCGCTGGATTGGGTGTTATCAATAGTTATTATCTTTCAGGTATGGCAATGTCCCATCTCGGTTTTATACAGTATTATAATCTTGCTTCCTCTATTTATCTCGGAAAGAAGGCAGGTTCACTCGGCATTGGACTTTGTTATTTAACCGCAACTGATATAAGGCGTGATGATTCAGGTCAGGAATCTGACCAGTTCCGTAATTCAGATATGTTATTGAATGTTGGCTATGGAAAGAGCATTGGTAAGAAGAAACAGGTATCTTTTGGCGGTGGTGGAAAAATTGTGCGTAGTCAATTAGAGAGTGAAAGCGCCTGGGGATTTGTTGGTGATTTCGGCTTCATTCTAAGACCAGTAAATTTTCTTTATCTGGGCACGACGATAAAAAATCTTGGTACACCGCGAAGGTTTATTCAAAAATGGGAATACCCACCCGTGAATTTTCGTCAGGGGCTTGCGGTAAAAATCCCTTTTGGTCAGAGCCACTGGGCATTGAGCCTTGATTATTCTTTATATCCTGATTACATTCCAACATTTTCCATAGGAAGCGAAATCCACATCCGGGAACCAAAATTAATGCAGACTGCTACCAAAGCATTATTTGGTCAGGAATCAGCACTTTCCGGCTTTTCTTTGATGGCGGGTTACCAAACCGGCTATCAGGACTTGGGCTGGTCTGGTTTTTCTTTTGGTTTCTCTTTAGAGATAATGATAGGCTCGGGCTTATTTCTTGATATTGGCGCAGTAGCGCTCTCCTACGGATATTTAGGCTATTCTGAGCGTATCGGTATCGGATTAAATTATACGCCCGAATTAAAGAAGGCAAAGAAGTAGTATAATTATTTGCTGCGTGCCAGATCATTATTCCATCGGCATCTGCATTTAAAGCCCCAAAAATTTGTGCAAAGATATACGAATCGTTGAACTCTTCACAATAAAGGTCAAAACCCTGGACAAAGGGAATGACCTTTACATTCAAGGGCAATTTTTTAAAAGCCTCTTCCACTGAATCAAAATAAATCCAGTAATTACGCCAGTATTCAGAAACTTCTTTTTTAAAATACGGATGGAAATGAGAAGGATAAAGCATCGGATATACGACATCAACAAATGGTCCAAACTTTGATACCTCCTGCCCTTCCTGTTCTAAATCGTACCAAACTGCATATCCGAATATACAAATCCCGATTTCTGCTTCAACATTTTCTTTCAATCCTTCCAGAAACTCTATTATCGGAACATATCGCTCACCCTTAACATTCATTAATCTGATACTTCCAATATCCCCATCAGTCGGGAATCTTACATAATCAAGGGCGAAAGAACTGACGCCCTTTTTCTCAAGTTCTTTTATAATATCTATAAGATATTTATGAACCTTTTTATTATATGGATTTACCCAGGCTGTGCCGGTCTTGTCATACCAGATTTCACCGCTTGAATCCCTGATTGCGCAATCCTCGTATTTAGCAAGATAATTATCACGAAAGCAGACAATTCGGGCAATTAATTTGATATTCAGCTCATTACATTTTTTTACTAAATAATCAAGGTCAATATATCTTTTGCAGGCATTGAGTTGTTTTGCAAGAGGTATATCTGTTTCGTAACATAAGTAACCATAATCGCTCTTCAAATCCACAACAATCGTATTTATATAACCTGAATCAGCAAGGCTAAAAATATCTTCCAGAAAACTCTTTTTACAACCCTGATAGGGATTGATATAAACTCCCAGAATAAGACTATCAGGATTATACGAGAATATTATGGATAGGGCAAGTATCACATAAAGGGTCATTTTTCTTACAATATTGTTTGCCCAGCCTCACCAAAAGGGCATGGTATTCATTATATAATTGTGTATCAGCAGGTAGATTGTTTTCGAAAAATTTCCTTATCTGCTCGTAATCCCAGTTTTCGTTTATCAGTTTATGTCGGGAAAGAATCCTCCTTGTATATGCGTCCACGACAAATACCGGACGGTTAAGGGCATAGAGTAGAATTGAATCTGCAGTTTCCGGCCCGATACCAGAAATAGACAAAAGTTCGTCTCGCAAATAATCTGTCTCTTTTTGGCTGAAATTTTTTACATCCCCACCATATCTTTCCACAAAATATTTCAAAAAGGCAATCAATCTTTTGCTTTTAAGTTTGTAAAAACCCGAAGGCTTTATCAATTTGGGGATTTTATCTTTATTTGCAAGCAATTTGTGTGGATGGAGCAAGTCTGCCTTTTTGATATTGTTGATCGCCTTTTCAACATTCTGCCAGTTTGTATTTTGGGTCAGGATTGCGCCGATCATTATCTCAAATGGTGATTCTCCGGGCCACCAATGTTGGGCACCAAATGTATTAAATAAATGCTCATATATATCCATCAATATTTTGCTTATTGCCAATTTCTTTTTCGCCATAATTCGGAATTAAAATATGCCGAATTATTCTATTCTATATGAAAATCTTTCAGTCTAAATCTACCCTCTAAATTTATAAATTCTATCATACCTATATATGGAGCATAGTATTCCTCTATATATTCTTCCTTTGAAATTGTTGAATCTTGAGTTGTTACAGACTGGTATCGGTTGATAATCACCCGATAAACTTCACCGTAAATTTCATCCTGCTGATACTCAGATACCAGAGCGTTTATGATATATCGGGCTTTTATCCATTGTCCGAAAAAATTTAGAGAATCCACAAGTGAATCAATAAATCTATTTCCTGAAACCAAAGGCAGTTCAAGTCTGCAAACAAACCCCTCAAGGATTGTATAATCTGAACCACCATAACTCTTAACTATTTTTATGTATTCTTTTATACCTTCCAAGTCTTTTGAATAATAACGAAATTCTCCTGAAATGTTGAATGGATAACACTCACGCTGAAGAATAGTATCCTCTGCTTCCACGGTGATATTAATATTAATAGGATTATATAAATCGTCGTTACTGTAAGCCCACCAATTGCCTTCACTGATTGGAAAGTATTCGCTCGCCGACCGCTCAATAATATGATTTTCACAGGCACTGAGTAATAATAAACCTAAAAATAATATTTTAAAAATTCCTTTAAAATTCATATTTTATCCCCAATTTTATACCAAGACTTCCAGCCTGCGCTCTAAAATCGGTCACTCCATCGTAATAAAGAGAAGGGTAGATATTTATATTTTCATAGTAGAAGTTTATCAAAAAACCAAATGTATAACTAAAACCCAATCCCCATTCTCTATTTTTATTTAACTCTCTCGTTATATAATCAATACCACAATCTACAAACGGTGTAAGACGCCAATTTAATTTCCTTATCATCAAACCCAGACTGTATATGTTAAATGAATAGCCAGGATTCTTTCCTTGATAATATGAACCGGATACGACGAGATTCAGGTAGAGACTATGATTTAAATCCTGCTTTCCGATATAAATCTTAAAAATAGCTCCGCTGTTGAGGTTGTAATCAAGACCAATTATTGGTTGATCTATTCCACATTCAAAGCCAATATGAAGATTAATAAGAAATAAAATTATCATGATTAATAATCATAATTAAAAAAAATAAAAAGTCAATCACTTGATTATGTTATAATTTTAGATAAAATTTCTTATGGAAGAATTGAATAAAATAATTCCGGTATATAAACCAGTTGGCCCTTCTACATTTGACCTTATTAGAATTTTCAGAAAAATGACCGGGTTCAAAGGAAAGGTTGGACATGGTGGGACGCTTGACCCCTTCGCCTGTGGAGTAGTACTTCTGCTCTTAGGCAAGGCGACTGAAAAATTTGAAGAAATTAGAAATTGGCAAAAAGAATACACTGCCGGTATCAGATTAGGTGCTGAATCAAATACTGGTGATGTTACTGGTGAAATAAAAATTCTGTGTAATGATAATTTTTCTCCACCCAGTATAAAATCAGTTGAAGAGAGATTAAAGCTTTTTATTGGCGAGATAGAACAAAATATCCCACCTTATTCTGCCGCAAAATTTCAGGGGACACCATTATACAAACTGGCAAGGAAAGGGATTGAAATAGAAAAGATAAAAAAAGTGAAAATCTTCAATATTGAGTTGATCTATTTTAGATATCCAATTTTAACAATCAGGGTCTGTTGTTCAGGTGGTGTTTATATACGACAACTTGCCCAGGATATTGCACAAAAATTAAAAACAAATGGCTTCTTGTATTTTTTACAAAGAGATAGGGTTGGTGAATTTACAATAAAAGATTGTTATAATATTCAGGATTTTATAAACATCACCATTTGATAATTAAATCCTGGGTTGGATAAAATCTTTTCATTACAATTGTGTAGCATATCATATTGTTTCTCAGCTCGGTTTTAGTTATTTTATAATTTATATGCAGTTTTAAATCCTTTCTCGCCAAAATAAAAAACTCTGCAGTATTTATTGATTTACCCCATTTTCTTGTTGTAGTGGTGATA
>JBDRWA010000030.1:0-17475 GCA_039802145.1 Caldifarciminota bacterium
GGATATCTCTTTTGCCTTTAGTTCTGCCATATTTTGCTGGATTTTTGCGATTTCCTCCCGGTTGACCTCTCTTCTTTCTTTAATAATCGCCCTCTCCTTTTGGAAATATATCTCAATGATATACGAAGAGTCAGGTTGCAAAAATAATAAAGCCCTTTGGAATGCAGGATAATTTTCGAAAAATTCAAGTCTCCGAGCAAATAAACTATCAATTTCATAGATCTTTCCTTCAGCATCAAAGGGAATCTGGATTTCATAAGAAGTTGAATTTGAATCAATCTGTACCCAAAGCAATAAAATAATGAATTCCATAATCACCAAATTTTATTTTAACCATAATTGTTTTAAAGTCAAGAAGTAAGAATTTTGGGCCCAGGAATTCAATCTCAAACTAATTGAGCTCTAAACCCAATCCCAGTCTGACACGAAATGGATTGGTATAATGAAATGGATTTGAATAGTAATCCTTTATCGCCTTTAAGTATTCGTCGCGCATCTCCACGGGGGTGATAAGTCCATCGTGATTATAATCACCCTGTGGAGAATAATAAAAACTCGTAAGTGAAAGCCAGCCAAATTGACTGATGGGAGGTTCAAAATCACCGTGCTCATCGGGTTTACCAGTCGTGGGATAAACACAGATAATCTGTTTTGAATCAAACAGATTTTTTATTAATAATGTGAAAGAAAAATCGGCCGGGCCGATCTTAAATCTTTTTAGATATTTCAAATCTACATTATTGTGCGCGGGCATGCGCGCTGAGTTTATATTCCCAAGGTATTGCCCTTTTAAATTTTCCGGAGTATAAGGCAATCCGGAATAAAAAGAGAAGAAAAAAAGAAAATGTGGAATTACGCAGCAGGGAAAAGAAATCCTGCGGAATATTCAAAATTAAAAAGCTCTTCAAACTATGTGGACAGTCGAAATCAAGGGGTGAATATTTTTTTTCATAATTGATTGGTTCGCCAGTTATTGGGTCATTTCCCTCATAATAAAAATTATAGCCGCAAACAAAAACCTGTTTTGTAAACTGAAGGTTATAACTCAATCCACTGGAAATCCATTGACCGAATGATTTTTCAAGATTCATCTCTAAACCGTTGACCTCTGCCCTGTTGATAAGGTTATATGTATAGACGTACAAATAATTCCAAGGAAAGTAGCCATCACTCCGAATCTTCTGGATAACCAAATCGTACATATATTTTTGATAGAAACTGCCGGTAATCAATCCGTATGCAGTATTCAATCTGCATCCCATTTCAAAAATTCTTGTCTTCGCTGATTCACACCTTCCAATATATCCTGCTGGTTCATAACAGAATTCACCCCCATTAAAGAAGATAACCAACTTGCTGGTTACCGGTAATATCAGGCCCATTCTGGGTGTGAAGTAGTTCTTTTTGAGCATAGAAACAGTATCATCACTGGATAGCGCAGGCACTATCCGGGGCTGATATAGCCCATAATCAAAATTGCTGACTCTAACTCCGGCAAAAATGACTATATGTTCGCTCAGCCAGCGGTCTTCAAGATAGACCGATATTGTTTTCGGCGTGAGTTCATAATAATCCCATAGCGATTGAGCAAACCAGGGCAAAGGATTATGGTAATAATTAAATTCGCTCCAGGTAAAATCCATTCCCCATTTGATTTCATTTTGATTTGTCAAAGGATATTTCATTTTTAAAAATAATTGCTGCGCCGTTGAATTGTAATAACACCAGGCAGGATAGTCGCCAGCAGTATAAAAAATTCCCCCAACACCATAGGGGTTATACCTTAGCGATTTTTCACTGCGATTATCTACTTCCTTGTGATACCTTATTAAACTATCACGGATGACATCAGATGGTGACAGTTTGTTATTGTTTAAATATTCTATGAGATGTTCTGCCTTTAGATGGTAATCATCAAACCATTGATGACCATTTTGCGCCTCCCATTCATAATCCCGATTACCAAATACACTATCAACCATTGTCCGAAGATACCCTACCGATGTTTTTATTTTATTCCATAGTAAGAAATTGCTACTAAAAATTATTGATTTTCCCTTTTTTCGGACCATTGGTTTTTGCCGAAAATATTTATAAGGGTTGCCACCAATAATATGCGGATGCCCCAAAATGTTCTGGTCACGAAATAAATTACCCCGCACTGTAATATAATTGTCGCCCTTCACAAAATAGGTCAAACCGACCAAACAATTATAATAGTTACCGGGTGAAAAAACCCGGTAGAGACCTGATGATGATACATCAGTGTATAACGCATTTGTGGAAAAGAAGTAATTAAGGTTGGTATTTGTCCGACCATGACCATTTATACCGCACTGATTGAATCCGTTATTAAGTCTTTCAGCCAGTAAAAAATCATCGGTTAGGTATGCAATCCGCAATGAGTTCTTATCTATTTTCTTTGTCGCGATGTGAACCATCCCGCCAAATCCATTTCCATATTCCGCGGAGAATCCTGATTTCTGGATTGAGATTTTTTCTATTATGTTGAGATCTACCAGATAGGGATTCGTCACCGGGATACCATCAAGATAATAGACAATTTCACTCTTTCCGATACTACCCCAGATATGAATTGTTGAGTAATCTTTGACGACTCCGGGAATGAGCATCAAAAGTTCATCAAGGTTAGTTATTGGCAGATTCTCAATTTCGGCAAAGTTGAATACATAAATATTGGTAAATGGGTGTTCATAACTGGGTGGCGATGCGAACAAAAAACTGGTGGTATAAAAAGCAGGCGGATGTATTTCATCACAACCCCGCAAACAAGCTAATTTTATACAAATTTCTATCAGTGTCAAGTCAAAATCGATATTGACAGATTAAATAATCTCAATATAATTATTGAGATGCTCGTCTACTTAATTTTTTACCAGATTTTCAATCCTTTCCTTTCGGCAAATATCCTTGCCCCGGATGATTACACTGACGATTATTTTGTCACTATTTACCAATTCGGAATTGAAAATGACTTTTATCGAAGAGAATTTGGCTGGGGGGTTTATGTTGAATATTTTTATAAGAAAGATTACCTTTTTTCTGACCCTTATTATATAACATCAGGTTTGCCCATAGCAATAAATGCTTTTGGCTGGGGATTGCAGGCAAAATATCTGGGTATGGATGCTGTTGAATTCGGGATTAAACTTGGTTATTACAATGGTAGTCTATCATATCCCATTCTTGGAGATAGTGGTATTGTAATAAAAATATTTGAAAAAAGGAATTCTTTAGGATTGAGCATGGGAACCAATATAATGCATAATTTGGGCAGAATAAGGGCAGGTATAAAATTCTGGTTCAATTTAATCAAATTTGATGCAAAGGGTCCCAGGACTTACGGGTATTATGCACCTTCTCCCGATTATATTTCATTAAGTAGTGTGGGATTGGGTATTACCTTGGGTATAAATAACAAGAAATAGAGAATGAAAAAATTATTTTTAATATTGATAATCTCAACCCTCCTCTGGGCTGATGGTGGTATCATCCCGCCGCTGTATAATGAAATCTATGGTAAAGACCAGGTTGCGATAATAAAAATTTTACCGGATTCAGAAGAATTATCAATCCTGGTGAAGGTTGCCTGGACAACTGACTACAATGGCTTCGCCTGGGTTGTGCCTTTTCCATCCCTACCAGTGGTGCGCGAAATAAATGATAGTCTATTCATAAATCTATCCGCACTCACCTCAATCCAAAAAAATTATGGTGGATGCGGGCGTCCTTATTATGGCGATAATGGTTATTATTATGGCGACGACTATTTCAAAATTATTGAATTTAAAACCATTGGTTTTTTGCAAACTGTTTTAATACAAACTGATAATCCCGATACACTTATTAACTGGTTAATAAATAATGGTTACCGGTTACCCGATGGGATGCGCAATATGTTCCAAGATTATATCAATCGCAACTGGCAATATTTCTTCATTACCCGTGCTGATACAAATTACAATTATTATGGGATTAATATCGGTGTTTGTTTTAAATTTGCCACTGACACAATTGTCTATCCAATGAAGATTTCTTCACTCACTTCAGCCGATTACACCGCACTATATCTCTATGTGATTGGTCTACATAAAATGTTTTTTGATAATGCAGAACTTTTGTATGCCAATAGAATTTCAAAAGATGAGCTCGAGAATATAGAGGAAGACTTTCCGATACTCTTTGATTATATCAACGAAGGTGATTATATCACCAAACTTCGTCGGACTTATGATTATCCGAGTGCTATGACTTCTGATATATTTATTTATCAATCACCTGATGACACTGAATTCAGAAAGGAAGAAGAACCCTACTGGTATCTGGGCTTCGTTAATAGTATGGTTTTACCGGTGATTTTCTTTCTTCTATATATCAGTTATGTACGAATAAGAAGAAAAAGGGAATCCAAACGAAAATCTATTCAATAAATCATAGTTGAAGAAGATGGCCCTGCTGAGAAAACCTGATTGGCTAAAAATCAGACTTCCTTCAGGAAGCGAATATAAAGAGATCTTTGATACCCTCAGAAGATATAATCTTTCAACTGTCTGTCAGGAAGCACGCTGTCCAAATATTGGAGAATGCTGGGCAAAAAAGAGTGCCACGATTATGATTCTGGGAAAAATCTGTACCCGCGCCTGTAAATTCTGTGCAGTGACAACGGGCAATCCCAAGGGATTTACGGACCCGCAGGAGCCAGAAAATGTTGCGGAGGTGATAAAAAAATTCAATCTGCGCTATGTAGTAATAACTTCTGTTGACCGCGACGACCTTGAAGACTTAGGAAGTGGTCATTATGCCCGCACGGTGGAAGCGATAAAAAAGAAAAATCCAGAGACAAAAATTGAAGTTTTAATCCCTGACTTCAATTCCGAAAAAGAATTTCTGAAAAAAATCGTGGATTCACAGCCATTTGTCATCGGCCATAATCTTGAAACCGTGCAAAGATTGACTCCTTACATAAGAGATAGAAGGTGTAGTTATGAGAAATCTCTGAATGTATTGAGAATCACCAAGAAACTCAATTTAGAAATTCCCACCAAAAGCGGAATTATGGTCGGTCTCGGTGAAAAAGAAGACGAAATAATTGAGACATTAAGAGATTTAAAGGATACAAATGTTGATATTGTAACAATCGGACAGTATCTCCAGCCGACAAAGAAGCATGTTCCCGTACAAAAGTATTATACACCTGATGAATTTGATAAATTCAAAAAAATCGGTGAAGAAATTGGAATAAAATATGTGATCAGCGGACCTCTTGTCCGCTCATCCTATCATGCTTCTGATGTCTTCTACCAAAGTCCTGTTTTCTAATTTACTATTCTAATAATCTCTGTCCAATCATTGACTTTTTCGCGAAATTAACTATAATCAATTTATGGAAAGATATGTTATTGAAGGAGGCAAAAGACTAACAGGAACAGTCGTAATCTCCGGTGCTAAAAATTCCGCCCTGCCGATAATCGCTGCCTCCCTTTTAACTGATAAAAAGGTCACCATTGAAAATGTCCCTGAAGTTATGGATGTCTGGACAATGATTGAATTGGTAAAATACCTTGGTGCAAAGGTCGAATTCAATAAGAATGTATTAAAAATTCATACACCGAAGATAAAAAGAATTGTTGCCCCTTATGATATAGTCCGTAAAATGAGGGCATCTTACTATGTCCTTGGTGCGCTTGTTGCCCGGGAAAAAAAAGCAGTGGTATCTTTACCCGGTGGTTGTGCCATAGGACCCCGCCCTATTGATTTGCATATCAAAGGACTGAATGAACTTGGTTGCAAGATTGAAGTTGAGCACGGGTATATCAAGGCAAGATGCAAAAAACTTATCGGTAGCGAAATGAATCTACAGGGAGCCAAAGGCACCTCTGTTGGTGCAACAATAAATACCATGCTTGCTGCGGCAATGGCTTCAGGTACAACAGTAATTAACGCAGCAGCCTGTGAGCCAGAGGTTGTGGATGTAGCAAATTTTTTAATAAGCATGGGTTGCCAGATAACCGGTGCCGGTACACCACGAATTACAATTAGAGGCAATGAAACATTTGAAGAATCTAACTATCGGATTATTCCCGACCGAATTGAAACCGGAACATTTGCGGTTGCGGCTGCCATCACAAAGGGAAAACTGAATTTAAAAAACTGCCAGCCTGAACATCTCACCGCGGTACTTGACAAACTTGAAGAAATTGGAGCAGTAATAGAGAAAGACAAAGACCAACTTACCATCACCGGCACAAACCCAATAAAGGCAACTGATATCTTTGTCGCTCCTTATCCAGGTTTCCCCACCGATATGCAGGCACAATTTATGGCATTACTCTCTGTTGGTTCGGGCACCAGTACAATAAAAGAAACAATCTTCGAAAATCGCTTTATGCAGGCATTAGAACTAGGAAGAATGGGTGCAAATATTACAATTGAAGGCGATACTGCAGTAATAAAGGGTGTAAAAAGGTTGACCGGAACCACTGTGATGGCATCTGACCTTCGTGCCTCTGCCTCGTTAGTCCTTGCCGCGCTCGTAGCAAAGGGCAAAACTGTAGTACGCAGAATATATCATTTAGACCGTGGTTATGAAAGATTTGAAGAAAAACTACGCAATGTCGGTGCAAGGATAAGAAGAGAGAAGGAATGAGAAAAATCAAAAGGGAAATTAGAGTTGGTAATGTCAAAATTGGGGGTTCAGCGCCGATTGCTGTGCAGTCAATGACCAAGACAAAAACCCTGGATGTCAAAAAGACAGTCAATCAGATAAAGCGGTTGCAGAAGGCAGGTTGTGAGTTAATCCGGCTTGCCGTGGTAAATAAAGAGGAGGCTGTGGCATTAAAAGAGATAAAGAAGAAAACCGACATTCCTTTGATTGCTGACATCCACTTCGATTATCGACTTGCGCTACTGGCGATTGATGCAGGGATTGACAAAATCAGAATCAACCCCGGAAATATCGGTGATGATTGGAAAATCCAGGAAATAATCAAAAAGGCAAAGGACCACAATATTCCGATTAGAATCGGCATCAATGCCGGCTCTCTTCCCAAGGCAATTCTGCAAAAATATCACCATCCCAAACCCGAGGCAATAATTGAAACATTAAGTAATACACTTGAAATATTTTACAAAAACAATTTTTTTGACATTGTCATTTCTGCAAAGTGTGCCAGTGTCATTGATACAATTAAAGTCTATGAATCTATCCATAATGTATATGACTTTCCTCTACATCTGGGCGTCACCGAAGCCGGGTTGGTCTGGCAGGGTTCCATCCGAAGTGCGGTGGGTATCGGAATCCTCCTTTATCAGGGCATCGGTGATACAATCAGGGTCTCTTTAACTGGTGATCCAGTAAAGGAGGTAATTGCCGGCTATGAAATTCTGAGTTCTTTAAATCTTCGCCAACTCGGACCTAAATTGATCACCTGCCCAACCTGCGGTCGTTGTGAAGTCAATCTTTCCCGAATTGCCCAACTGGTTGAGAGAAAAATCAAAAGAATAAAAAAACCATTGACTATTGCTGTTATGGGTTGTGTAGTAAATGGGCCGGGTGAAGCCAGAGAAGCAGATTTTGGCATAGCCTGCGGCAAAAGAATTGGCTCTATATTTGCCCGGGGTGTTGAAGTTAAACGGGCAAAGGAGTCAAGGCTGGTTGATGAACTGTGGGAGGTAATAAATGCGCACATTGATAATTGATTGCTATCTACCCAACTCACCCCAGATTGAAAATCTTTATAATGTATTAAAAGACATTACAGTGCACACGGTGGAAGTAAGAGACCATTCCACCTTAAGTGTTGAAGAGGATGTGCGCCTTTATGATGCGATTATTGTCTCCGGTTCTCAGCGGAAACTTGCTGAACCCGGTGTCTTTGAATTATACAACAATGTTGCCGAATTAATCAAAAATGCTCAAAAACCAATCCTGGGGATCTGTTTTGGGCATCAACTGATTGCCAAATCATTCTATGAGGACGTGGTTTCAATGGGACAGAAGATCGAAGGATACTATGTTGTCAAAAAAATCCAAAATGATGAAATTTTTGAAGGTCTGGGTGATAAGATTGTGGTGATGGAATCACACGAAGAGATGGTGGCAAATGTTCCCTATGAATTTGTCAAACTTGCAGAATCACCAAACTGTCCAATTGAGGCAATAAAACATCAAACTATGCCGATTTACGGTGTTCAGTTTCACCCTGAGCGATTTGATGATAAGCATCCCGCCGGTGCGGTAATTTTAGAAAATTTCTTTAAAATCGCCGCCTGGTATATGAAATGAAAAGGAGGAAGAATTGAAAAGAGACCTCAACCATTTAATGAAAGAAAAAGGAGTAAATGCAATCTTTGCCATTTTAGGCCGTCAGAATGACACCACAATGTATTATCTTTTAAATGGTATCCACCTCAGCGGTTATTACTTAAAAAAAGTAGATTCACCTGCCTACTTGATTCATTACCCAATGGAAAGAGAAGAGGCAAAAAAAACCGGGTTAAAACTTGTAAATATTAATCACTACAAATACTGGGATGTTTTTAACCGCAATCCAGATATGATAAAGGCACAGGCCGTTTTAATAGACAAGATTCTTAATGATTTCGGTGTAAAAGGTAAAGTTGCATTTTATGGTAGTGCTTCTATCGGAACCAGCCATCATTTGTTAAAAAGGGTCAGGTCTTTGAATAAAAAAATTGAAATTCTTTATGAACCTCAAAAAACTTTAATTACTGAAGCCCGTATGACTAAGGATGAAGATGAGATTATAAAGATAAAAAGAGCCCGGGATGGTGTTATAAATGCCTATTCCGAGACGCTTAAATCGGTACAAAGAATGCAAAAAAAAGGACAATTCATATATCAAAATAAGCATAAGAAACTTCTCATTGGTGACCTGAAGAAAATGCTCCATAGTAAATTGTTTGAGTATGGCCTTATAAATTCAGCCGGAATTATTGTTTCCCAGGGGCACGACGCTGGGGTACCGCATAATTCCGGTGAGGATGACCAGCCGGTTATGCTCGGCAAAACAATTGTCTTTGATATCTTTCCCCAAGAGATAAAAAGTGGCTATTTCTTTGATTTTACAAGAACGGTATGCTTCGGCTTTGCACCTCAGAATGTGCAAAAGGAATATGAAATTGTAAAAGAGGCACAGGACCTCGCTATCAGTAATTTAAAGGTGGGTAGAAGAACCAGGGATATTGAACTTGAGGTTTGTAAATTTTTTGAAAAGAAAGGGCATCCAACTCTACTCAAAAATCCCAAGGTCCAGAATGGTTATTGCCACTCCCTGGGCCATGGATTGGGATTGAATGTCCATGAAAGTCCAGCATTTGGACTGCTGAAGACAAACTACGACCGATTAGAAAAAGGAATGGTCTTTACAGTTGAACCGGGACTTTATTATCCAGAAAAGGGGTATGGCATAAGACTTGAAGATGTAGTATATATTGACACAAGGGGTAGAATAATAAACCTGACAAACTTTTCTAAAAATTTGATTGTCGAAATGGAATTTTAAAAAATGCTAAATTGATAAATGGCAAAATTCCCCACGTCCTTCAGAAGAAATTTGGTAATCATCGTTATTGCATTAGGAATCATCTTCCGGATCGGTCAATTCCTTTATAATCGCTCGCTGACCGAAGGAGAGGCAGCACTGGCATTGAATATCCTCCAGCGCTCATATCAAGATTTGCTGAAACCATTAGCCTATCACCAGGCCGCACCTTATGGATTTTTGCTCATCCAGAAATTTTTTTCCAATTTGGTGGGAAATAACGACTATGCCTTACGTATCTTTCCCCTTATTTGTGGAATCTCTTCTATCTTCTTGTTTTATGCGATTTCACAGCGGATATTGACCGAAGGTAGTGCACTATGGGGTATATTTCTCTTCTCTTTCTGTGACCATTTAATCTACTTCTCATCGGAGGTAAAGCAGTATTCAAGTGATGTTACAATCGGACTTATCTTGATTTTTATTGCCTTAAGCCTTCAGAATCACCCCAAAGTTAAACAAATCCTGCTATTAGGTTTAGCCGGTGCAATCAGTATCTGGTTTTCTCACCCATCCCTTTTTGTCTTCTTGGGTTGTATTATTGCATTGGGCATCCAGATAATCAAGAGTAAGAGAAAAGATTATTTTTTTCTGATTCTGAGCGCTGTTTTTATCTGGCTAATCAGTTTTTTGTTCAATTATACCCTAAACCTAAAATACGTAAGTCAAAACCAAACTCTGCTACAAACATGGGAGAAGAGTTTTATGCCGCTACCACCAAAATCCATTGCTGACTTAAAGTGGTTTTGCTATGTCTTTTTGCGCCTTTTTAAGAATCCACTCGGCTTTTCAATCTATGAAATTACCTTTATTGCTTTTATATTCCTTGTCGGCTTATTCATCTACTGGCAAAGAGATAGAAATAAACTCTTAATGTTAATAATACCGATTATTCTCGCTTTACTTGCCTCAGGATTAAAGAAATATCCTTTTGAAGGAAGACTCCTTTTATTCATTATCCCCTTGATGTTTTGGGTAATTGCCGAAGGACTCGACTATATCAAAAAGATTGTCTCAAGCAGTTCACATTCTTTGAGTCTTATGCTAATTGCGGTTATCCTTCTGCCTACCGGAATTGCTGGCTTTTATCACCTGTTTTCTCCCCGGGCTCCGGAAGAGTTGAGACCGGTTATCTCTTATGTAAGAACCCATAAACAAGAAGGTGATATTATTTATCTGTATTATGCATCTTATAACAGTTTTCTATATTATTCTCGCCAATTTGGATTTGATGAAAATGATTATATAGTAGGTATTGAATCTCGTACTGATTGTAATCAATACTACACTGACCTAAGAAGACTGAAGGGAAATCCAAGGATTTGGTTTCTATTTTCCCATGTTAGCAATATATATGGAGTTGATGAAGAGAAATTATTCATAACCATTTTAAATACCCTGGGTAAAAAACTTGACGCATTTAAGGCACCGGGAGCTGCTTGTTATCTCTATGATTTAAGCAAGTAATTATATCAAGGCACTTTTTTAAACAACTCATAGTTCTGCGAGGCATCCGGCGGTGCCAGGTTGCCGCAATTATCTCCTTGACAATGATTAAATTCTTTTTATAATATTAATGATTCTAATTTGATTTGGAAAATCTACCAGGAGGTGGGTATGAAGGTTTATCTTCTTTTAATATTGTTTGTTGGATTATCTTTCTGCCTATCAAGTTGGGAAACCAGACATTATGAGTTAACTGACAACGGGTTTTTAGACGCCGCCTCACCCGATTCAATGATTGGAATATTGTGCGGGGTAAGGGATAATGTCGGGGGAATAATATACAAAACGACGGATGGTGGTACAAACTGGCAGGAATTTCAGCCCTGGACAATCAATGAATGTATGTTTGTCTTTGGAATGGATTTTGTGAATCAAGACATAGGTTATTTAACCGGAATGGGGTTAATCTTTAATATTTTACCGGCTGCTGTTTTATATAAAACAATTGATGGTGGTAATTCTTGGACAAATATCTATGGTCTATCACTTGAATTCGTCGGTAAAATGTGGGATGATGTATTTTTTGTTGATTTGAACAACGGCTGGCTTGCGGGTGCCAATAGTGATATAAGACGGACAACAAATGGTGGTTCTTCTTGGACAACCCAAAGTGCCCCGGTCTCAGGTTCACTGAAGAGTATCTATTTTATAAATTCAAATGAAGGTTGGATTGTTGGCGGCGATTACGATACCCTGACCGGACAGGGCATCAATGGTTTAATTCTACATACTACAAACGGCGGGACAAACTGGACTGTCCAGGTTTCAAATGTACCCTATGAATTCTGGGATGTTTATTTTACTGACAATCTCAACGGCTGGGTCTGTGGATATAAAGATACGGCATCACCAGGAATATTTTACCATACTACGAACGGTGGCAACAATTGGATTGAGGTTATGGCACCATCGGTCACAACTGGACATTATGGGTTATATGCAATTAAATTTACCGATGCGCAGACCGGTTTTTCAGTCGGTGGTGGAAATCGACTTGGCTGGCAGGGAAGTTACTTTGGAATCTTTTTGAATACTACGGATGGTGGAAGTCAATGGACTGTGGATACCGTGATATTTGATAATGACCCCTGGGGTGTTTGTCCTTTAGGAATGGACATGTTCAATTCAAGATGGGGATATGCTGGTGGTGCAAGACTTTCAGCATTCAGATATACGCCAATGGGCGGACAGATGATTGCCGAAAACAGAATAGAAATAATATCGGCAGACGAGAATCAGACAATATTTTCATCTCAACAGGAAATAGTCCTCGATATTTCCCAAAAAGAGGGATACACGAAGATCGAAATATATAATATCCTGGGAAGGAGGATTTTAATAAAAGAAATAAATAAGGCAAAGAGTGTATCATTGCCCAACCTTTCCCCGGGTCATTATTTTATAAGACTATATAGAGAGCAGGGAGAGCCACTCGTTAAAAAGATTATCACCTTATAAACTACTTCTGTGGTAGTACAAAATTTTTAACAAGGAGATTATATGAAGATATTTATAAAATGCTTCTTCTGTCTGTTTCTCGCCATCCCCCTTGTGGGTTATCAAACCGATAGCACCGGGGTGCCGATGCGGGACGGTGTAAGATTAGGGACCGACATCTACCTGCCATTCTGGTTCATTCCCTATATTACCGACGGACCGGTATTATTACAGCGCACACCATATGACCGTAGTTGGGATGATATTTATCTCACACTTATCTGTGATATAATGGGTTATGTCCTCGTCGTCCAGAATCTCCGTGGTTATGGTGACTCAGAAGGCGAACCGATGGTTTTCTGGACCGACGGCTGGGGAGACCTTCAGGATGGCTATGATGCGATAGAATGGTGTGCCGGCCAGTGGTGGTGCAATGGAAAGGTTGCAATGATTGGCGCCTCGGCGCACGGAATGACTCAATACTATGCAGCCGGGGCGTTGCCACCTCACCTTGTATGTTGTGCCCCAATGGTTGCCGCACCAAATCTTTATCTTGACTGTGCCTTCACCGGCGGTGAGTTTAGAAAGGCATTGGTGGAAACCTGGCTCCAGGGAGTGGGAACTCCCTGGCTCATTGACTCGGTGTGTCACTATCCGAATTATTGCAGCCGATGGTCAATCGTAGACCTTTCCCAGAAATACGATGTTGCAAACTACCCGATGTTTCATATTGATGGCTGGTATGATATGTATACTGACGGAGTCCTTGACGCATTCAGTGAACTCCAGAAACGATTTCATAATCAAAAATTGTTTATCGGACCCTGGGGACACGGCGATGCCTGGGGTTCAAGATATCAGGGCGATCTGGTCTACCCACCCAATGCCGAATTGGATGAACTGAGCTTTATCGAAATGTTAATGGATTGGTACGATTACTGGCTAAATCAGGGTGGGGGACCAGTTCCTTCTCCAAAGGTAAAATTTTATTTGATGGGCGATTGCGATACACCCGATACCACAAACTGGAACCACTGGGTGGAGGCGGACACCTGGCCATTGCCCCAAGCTGTTTATAAAAAATATTATCTAAAAGAAAACCATCTCCTTGATACAATTCCGCCCTCAATCTCGGCAATTGATACATTCATCTATGACCCGGCAAATCCCTGTACCACATATGGTGGTCGGGAATTTATCGGGCTTACCCATGGTTATGGACCGATTGACCAGCGCCCCATTGAAAATCGTTCAGATGTACTCATCTTCTCTACACCTCCATTATCAATGCCCCTCACCGTGATCGGAAAACTAAAATTCGTTCTGTATGCGGCTTCGAATTGCTATGACACTGACTGGACAGTACGAATAACCGATGTATATCCAGATGGTCGGTCAATTCTTGTCACTGATAATATTCTGATGGCACGCCACCGCCATGGATTTGACCGCGAGGATTCATTAATACCGGATGTCGTTGATACCTTCAATATTGACCTTTGGAGCACGGCGCTGGTATTTAATGCCGGCCATCGACTGAGGGTAATTATTTCCTCTTCTAATTACCCAAGATTTGAGAAAAATCCAAATACTGGTGCCCCTTTTCAAAGAAATGACCCCAATTTTATACCGGCAATTCAAAAGATTTATCGCACCACAGATTATCCATCCCATCTATTACTTCCCATCATCCCTGAATCCAGTCCCGCAATAAGAGAGATTAGAACAGAACAACTCGGGGAAGTCCATTTCTCTTTTCCAACTGTTTCTTCAAAACCGATAATCAACTTCACACTGAATACTCCCAATTATATTCAGGTTTTAATATACGATATATGTGGAAGAGTAGTATGGTCAAGCGACAAAAATTCTTACCCACCGGGTCGCTATCAAATAGTTCCTCCTCGCTTAAATAACGGAATATATTTTCTCAGGATAAAGACCACAAAGGAAAAATATTTAAAGAAAATAATCGTCATTCACTGAAAGGCTTCAGGACTGTTAACCCTTATAGCATCAGGGGCCTTGACGACCAGAAAAAAATCCATATAATATAAGGTTATGAAATGTGTCATCTGTAATTCCGATAAAATCCCGCAAGCTGCCGAATTCTGTCCCAATTGTGGTACACAACTTAAAATTGAATCCACCAGAGATAAGGGCACCGAACGGCTAAAAATCCTTGGTGGTGAATCACGCTTCGTAACCCTGTTCTTTGTAGATTTTATTATTATGAACCCAGCGGAGGATAAAATAACCAAACAGAATATCATCTATCTGAGCGATTTGATGGAAAAAGTCGCTGCGATTGTCAAAAAATACGATGGAACGGTAAATCGAATAATGCCCGATTACCGACTTCTCATAATATTCGGAGCACCCAAAGTCCATACCGATGACCCGAATCGTGCCGTCCGGTGTGTATTAGAGATTAAGAAATATCTTTATGAAAGAAGACGATTAGAAGCGCCAATCACCAGGTTTAATATAAAAATTGGAATCAATTCCGGCTGGATTTTTTTTGGATATGTCCTTGAAAATCCGCCATTTTTGACTGTAATCGGTGATACGGTCAATATTGCAGCCCGTCTTGCTCAGATGAGTATGCCAGATCAAATCTTGATGAGCGAGAATACATATAATCTGCTGCCTGACTTGATTGTTGCTGAACACATCGGAATGACTTATGTAAGAGGTAGGTCCGGCTCTTTGGATGTCTATAATCTGATAGATATAAGATTTGAAACTCTGCAGATGCCCAAATGCCCATTCTGGGGACGGAAGGAGGAAATGGCGCGATTGATTGCGCTTACCCAAAAAATCAAAGAGAATAGAATCAGCATTGGAATCATTACCGGACAGATGGGCATTGGTAAGACACGGTTGAAAGAGGAATTTGAAAATTTTCTGAGAGCGGATGGTTCGTTCCGCTTCATTGAAAGCCACTGTACAGTAGAAATGCAGACCCCCTATTATCCATTTAAATTGTTATTTCGTGAGTATTTTAATTTGAAGGAAAGCGATAGCCGGGCAAATATCGCCGAGAAGATTGACCGCTTTGTCTCGGAAAACAACCTTGATCCACAGGAAATAAAGGGAATAAAACATCTCTTTCTAACCGACCTGCAGCGGTTGTGGGGTGAAAATTTAATTTCAATCAATGAAGAGATATTTATCGCGGTTGGTAATCTGCTCAGATTTGAATGCAAAAAAAATCCCTTAGTAATTATCTTTGAAGAATTCAACCGCGCCGATTCAATGACGAAAAACCTTGTCGCATATTTAGCCGCGGAATTAGTTAATAACTCAATTATGTTTCTGCTGATCAATTACACCGGTGATTTATTCAAAAAAGACAACAATAATAATTTTGAAGAAATTAATCTCGGACCGCTGAGTAAAGAGACAATAGCCAATCTGGTAAATTATTATCTCACCGATGCCGACCCCAATCTGATTGAATTTTTATATAAAACTACTGGCGGCAATCCACTATTCACCATTGAAACCATTAAAAATGTAAAACGAAGAAATATAATCAAAAAGGAAGCATCTGGAAGATGGTTATTGGACAGAGAGAAACACTTTACCTTTCTTGACGACCTCTACAGTGTGGTAATGTCGGGACTTGATGCACTGGCTCCAGAATACCGCTTGATTATTGATTACGCCTCGGTCATCGGTTACAGCTTTAATTATCACATTCTTAAAGAAATATTAGAAGACGAAGAAAATCTATTAGAAAGATTGAACTATCTAAAAAATGAAGATTACATCATTCAATTCAAAGATGATACAGACCCGATTTATATCTTTAGACACAACTTATTAAAAGATGCCGCATATACCACACTGCCACTGAAAAAGAGAAAAGAATTACACCGCCGGGTGGCTGTTCTATTGGAAAAATCTTATTCTGAGCAACTTTCCGAATATTACGAGACTATTGGATACCATTACCATGAAGCAGAAAATTATAAAAAAGCCGCTGAATACTTTAAAATGGCTGGTGACAAGGCAAAAAATCTCTATGCGATTGAACAGGCAATAAATTTTTATAACAATGTGCTAAAAATAGGCCGCGAATATAAAGAACAGATATCGCCAAATTTATTAAGACAGACTGAATTAAATCTGACCGACATCTATGAAATACTTGGTGATACCCAGAGAATGAAAGAAATTGCTGAAAGTGGACTCAGTGCAGCAGAAATAGAAAAAAACCAGAAAGAAATTCTTTTATTCAGCGAACGAAAGGCAATTTCACTTCTGATGTCCGGAGATTATAAGAGTGCTGAATCATTACTTCTTGAGTCGGTAGAAAACTGCCCAGCGGAATACGCCGATGTCCTGACCCAATTATATTCAGACCTCGGATTACTTTATGCCGAAAAATATGAATATGAAAAGAGCATCCTGAATTATAACCTGACCTGGAACACCGCCCGGACCTACGGTATTAAAGAAGGGGAAATAAGATGCCTTTTGAATCTCTCCCAGTTACACACAAAGTTAGGTAATTATGAACTGGCATATGAATACTTGAATTACGGTCTGGACGAACTCATAACTGAAGAAAATCTACGCCCGAAGGCACAGTATAAATATAATTTGGGAATTCTGGATTATCAGGTCTGGAATCTAAACAAGGCGATAGAACAATTAACCGAGGCATTCAACATTGCCGAGCGGAGTAGCCATGAGATACAGATAAAGTCTGCCCTTGAACTTGCCCTTATTCATTCCCTGATGCAAAATTATGATGAGGCAGCAAGATTGGTTGAATATGTTGATAAAAAAATTACCCCCACAATCAGAGAGATTTTACTTTCCGAGATTAACCTCAAAAAGGCAATTTTTTACGAAAATAAAAAAGAGCGGGAACGGGTTGTCCCCTTTCTAACAAACGCCCTGAAATTAGCCCAGAAATATAATCAGCAAGAAACCA
>JBDRWA010000031.1:0-16822 GCA_039802145.1 Caldifarciminota bacterium
AAAGGTTTTTGATGATTATGCCCTGCAGGCAATATATTATTCCGATTGTCTATCAACATTTGAACGAGCAAATTACCCTTATACATTTAAAAAGTTAAGTGAATTCTCGCCAGTCGTTATCACTGGTATCTTCGGCAGTGAATTGATGAGGACCTTTCAAAATGTCTCAATAGGATATATGGTTAACGAAAATTTTGTAAAATTAAACTTTGCCCGAGATAAAAAAAGTGTCCTTGCATCAATAATTAAACATATTAAAGAAAATTCTTATTACAATCCTGCATTATTTGATAATTGTGATGAAATTGTAGAATATATCTATGAAGAATGCTTTAAAAAATATGAAGGGCTAAACGATAATCAAAGGTTTTATCTCTCTTTATTAAATGAAGGTGCCCGAAAGTATTTCGGTGGCGAAGTGCATATGGAAAGGTTCTATGCCACCAACCGATTTCCATTCCTTGATGATGAATTTGTAGAATTTGTCTTTAAATCACCATTCTCCGGTATATATACCAATCCTTTAAAACCGACAATAAACCAGCGCCTCAATTCCCAACTATTTTATTCTTATATTATAAAAAAGTACCGGCCTAAATTGTTGAACTATACTACTGACCACGGCTATCCACCAAAGTATCTACTCTCAAAGGCACCTATCTTGCAAATCGGACCGTGTTTTGTATCAAAAAAGATAAAACACCGATTGACAGGATACCGTGAATTCAAGACCGAAGAATGGTCGGAAAACTTTTACAGGAAACACCTCTTTAAAAAAACTATTAATGACAGTATATTTTCAAAACGCCTCCAAGATGATTTCACATCCGGATTGTGGAAAAAAAGGCGTATTGATTTTGCAAGGGCAGCCTCTTTGAAATTGTATCTTGAACTCTGGCAAACCAAAAAATACATGCCAGTGCAATCATAATTTAAACAAATCTGGCGATGAAAAGACGGATTGCAATACTGACCAATTATCCGGCAGATTTAAAGAGCTTTACCGGTGGGGTGGAGACCGCAACCCAAGGACTTTTGGAAGGTTTAAAGAAGTATCAAAATGAATTTGATTTCCAAATCATAAGCCTCTCCAAGATTATCAATAAAGATTTGGAAATCAGCCACGATGGATATGCATTCCATTTTCTGGCGGTCCCGAAAAATCTACTTTTAAAACCCCATCTGCCATATAATATCCTTAAAACCTTATTTAAATTAAAGAAACTTAAACCCGATTTAATCCACTGCCAGGATAATATGGCATTGGCGGTCGCCACCATTCTTGGCGGCTATCCACGCATCTTTACCATCCATGGTGTAAAAAAATTGGAAGCAAAATTATGGAAAGGCAAAGAATATTTAAGCCACCAGATGGATAGGATTTTAGAATGGTTTGTGCACCGTAATTTTAATTATTTTATTGCTATCTCACCGCATATTTCAAGTCTACTGAATAATAAAAAAGCAATATTTAATATTCCCAATCCCATTTCAGGAAATTTCTTCGCATCAAAGACTCCTGCCGTTTTAGGAAAATCAAGTAAAAATAGGTATCTTCTATACATTGGTCCCATAGTATATCTAAAGCAGGTTCATATCTTGGTTAAGGCATTTCTTAAAATCAAAAAAGAGCACAAAAATCTGCAGTTGATAATCTGTGGTAATCAAGAAGATGAAAAATATTTAAGGGAACTAAAAAAAATAATTAAAGAAAATGGTATCAATGGAATCAGATTTATAGAACACCTCTCCCGTGAGGAATTAATTGAGTATACGAAAGGAGCACTTGCCCTTGTCCTGCCTTCTCTGCAAGAGAATAGCCCAATGGTAATTGCCGAGGCAATGGCACTTGGAACACCGATTATAGCTACACGGGTTGGAGGAATACCGTATATGGTTGAAGATAAAAAAACAGGATTACTGTTCAACCCGGGCGATTATGAAAGCCTTTCAAGTTGCATAAAATTATTGATTGAGAATAATGACTTAAGAAAAAAGATTGGTTGCGCGGCTTTCAAACTTGCGCGCAATTTACACAACCCTGATAGAATTGCAGAGTTAACGGTAAATGTATATAAAGTTATGTTACGCAAAAATTGAAATAAAGCCATGGACTTGGTTGTTGCCCATTGTAAAAGGAGTTTTTTAGAACCAACTGAGACATTTATTGGATATCAAATAAAATTACTACAGGGATTTAAACCGATTGTCTTATGCCATACTAAAAACTATATCAGTCCTGAATTTTCATTTTCTGTTTTTCCAACGACCGAAATACTGAAAGGAATTGATAGAGTATGGGCAATTTATGGCTACAAATTCTTTCGCCATCTAACAGAATCGGAAAAGAGGGTATTATTTGATATTATTCGGCAGCATAATACAAGGTTATTGCATTTGCATTACGCAGTTGATGCACGTTACTTCTTAAATTTGATAATGAAAGCAAACATACCAGCAGTGGTATCATTATATGGTTATGATATCTCATACTTCCCCAGACTATTTCTTGGCTATGGCAAATTCTACCTGAAACCAATCTTTGAACAAATTGATAAATTTATTGCAATGTCCGAAGATATGAAAAAAGATTTGATTAGATTAGGTTGTCCTGAAGAAAAGATAACAGTCCACTATTACGGCATTGAGGTAGACAAATTCGCCTTTCCCGGAAGAAAATACGAAGATAAAGACGTTGTCAATATATTAATGGTCGGAACTCTGGAGGTCAAGAAGGCACAGCATCTTGTTCTTGCTGCCTTAAGGGATATTGAAAAACATTTAAAAAATAAATTTACTATATCAATAGTGGGTAATGGTCCAATGAGCCGACACCTGCACAAAATGGTTGAGGAATATGGATGGAGTAATAAAGCAAAATTTTTTGGTTTTATCCCGTATGAAAGGAAGGAACTTGTTGATGCATATCATAATGCTGATATCTTCGCACTTCCGAGTATCACTGTAAGAGGAGATAAAGAGGGCATTCCAGGCACAATCGTTGAAGCAATGGCGTCAGGCCTGCCGGTGATATCTTCATTTCACGCTGGAATACCGGAGGTAATTGAAAATTATAAACACGGAATTTTGGTAAAGGAAAAAGATATCGAAGGCCTTGGCGAAGCCCTGAAGTCATTGATTGAATCCCGGGATTTAAGAGCGCGCTTAGGAAGGGCAGCCGCGGAAAGGGCAAAAAGAGAATTTGATGCAGAAAAGTGTGTTAAAAATCTTGAGAAAATTTATCAATCACTCATCTGAGAATAAATGTCCACGAAATTTTTGAATAACTTAGATATCTTGCGTTCAAAAATTGCCTTCAAATTGCTGGGTAAACCCCGCCCTCTTTTATTAAAAGAACAGCCAGAAATCAATTTTGAGCATGGGATTTTATGTATCTCGGGTGATTTTGAATTAGCCTGGGCGTGGCGCTATGACCGGAATAAGAGCAATCCCCAAAAGATGGCTTTACAGGAAAGAAAAAACATCCCAACAATTCTGAGCAAACTTGATGAATTGAATCTTCCCATTACCTGGGCAATTGTCGGGCATTTATTTTTAGAACGATGTAGCAGGATAAACGGTGTTCCCCATCCGGACATGCCAAGGCCCGATTATTTCAAAAATGATTACTGGGAGTTTAAAAAAGGTGACTGGTACGATTTTGACCCCTGTTCAGACTTTAAATCCGCACCAGATTGGTATGCGCCTGATTTAATTGAGAAAATTCTAAATTCAAAAGTCCGACACGAAATTGCCTGTCATTCTTTCTCCCATATTGGTTTTAATGGAAAATATTGTCCAAGCAAACTTGCTGAGGCCGAATTGAATGAATGCGAACAGGCAATGGCAAAATACAATATTAAGCCCGTTTCGATGGTCTTCCCGGGAGATGAGGCAGGATATTTTGAACTGCTTGCCCGATATGGTTATAAATGTGTGCGCTACTTTCCATTTGCCAATTTTGAAATTGCAAAACCGATTAAATTAAAAGAAGGTCTCTGGGCAATATTGAGTTCCTCCAACATTGTGCCTGACGATACCTGGGATTCGGGGTATATTCTATGGCGACTAAAAAAATATTTGGACAAAACGGCAGAAAAAAAGGCACTGTGCCACTTCTGGTTTCATCCATCAATCCCTGAAATAAGAATTAAAGAAGTTCTGTTTCCAATACTTGAATATTGCGCCAAGAAGAGAGATGAAGGACTACTGGATATTATGACGATGAGGGAAGTAGGAGAATTCATGGATACACGATGCTCAATTCCAGATACAAGACATAAATCAAAATAAAAGAAATATGTGTGGTATTTTAGGTATATTCAATTATCGTAATAAAGAACCGGTTGACCGGAGATTGCTCAAACAGATGACAGATTCACTTATACATCGTGGACCAGATGCTGAAGGATTTTATTTTGACGATTCAAACGGACTTGGGTTTGGTCATCGGAGACTGGCGATAATTGACCTAAAAAATGGGAATCAACCAATGTCCGATGAATCTGGCAGTACATGGATTATTTACAATGGTGAGATTTACAATTACCAAAAGATAAGAGAGGAATTAAAGAATAAAGGTTATAATTTTAAGACGAATTCTGATACCGAAGTTTTAATATATGCATATAAAGCATATGGCATAGATTTTCTAAATGCACTTAATGGAATTTTCGCCTTTGCCATATGGGATTTAAAAAAGAAAGAACTGCTGCTTGCACGCGACCATCTTGGTGTAAAACCTTTATATTTTTATGACTCAGGTAAAACCCTTGTCTTTGCCTCAGAGATAAAAGCCTTGCTGCAATATTCCGATTACAGCAAAGACTTGGATTTAGAGGCAATAGATTTATATTTTACCTTTCGCCACACCCCCTCTCCTAAAACACTGTTCAAAGATATATTCAAATTGCCACCGGGTTCTTACTTGAAGGTTAAATCTTTTCATAGCGAGAGAATAACATATTATTGGGACAGGGTTGAGACAATCAATAGAAAGAAGAAAATTGATGAGTGGATTCCAATATTAAATAAAGGAATAGAGTCAGCAGTAAACAGACAGATGATAAGTGATGTGCCCATCAGTCTTTCTTTGAGTAGTGGCACAGATTCAAATCTATTACTGGCGATAATGAGCAAACATTCAAAAACCCCGGTAAATTGTTTCACAATTGGGTTTGAAGACAATAAAAAATATGATGAAATTGGTCTGGCGAAGATTTCCTGTGATTATTTCCGCGGTTCCTTTAAAAGCACAATTCTAAGTGCCAATGATTATAAAGCAATGTTTGATAAATATATGTGGCAACTTGAAGAGCCCCTCGGCAATGAATCAGCCCTTGCCTATTATTTTGTAGCAAAGTTAGCCCATGACAATGGTATAAAGGTTTTACTCAATGGTCAGGGTGCCGATGAACTATTTGGTGGTTATCACCGATATATTGGAGAAAGATATCGCTATATTACAGGGGCTGCACCAAGATTATTAACTAAACCACTCAGTTTTTTGATAAAAAATGAGCGTCTAAGACGTTCCCTTTATACATTAAATGTCAAAGATGAAATTGAAAGATTTTTCTTGATCTATTCGGTATTCTTACCTGAAGAAAAAATGCACCTTTACCAAAAACGATATAAAGAAAAAATTGATTTAGACAATGGCAAAAACTATATTGGGCAATTTTTCAAGAGATTCACAAATCATTCTTCCCTTGATAAAATGCTGTATATAGATATCCGTTTCTCTTTACCTGACGATTTGTTACTCGCCGAAGATAAAATGGCAATGGCAACGAGTGTTGAAGCAAGAGTTCCTTATTTGGATATAGAATTTTTAAAAATTGCCGAGTCTATTCCGGCTGAATATAAGATAAAGAATTTCCAATTCAAATATATACATAAAAAATATATCGAAAAATGGCTCCCACCCGATTTTATTAAAAGAAAAAAAATAGGATTCACTAACCCAATGAGGGAGTGGTTATCAAAAGAATTAGGCGAATATTTCTGGAAACTGGTCGATAGTAAAAATTCCTTCTCTCGGCAATTTTTAAATATCAATTACATCCGAAGGATTTATAATATCCATAAATCCGGCTTAAAGGATTATAAAAGAAATTTATTCCTGATACTCTCACTGGAACAATGGTATAGGATATTCTTTAATAAATCTTATGATTAAAAAAAAGACTATCTGGTTTGACTTTGAGAATGCACCCCATGTGTGGGTTCTAAAACCGATTTATGATTATTTTAACGAAAAGGGATATGAATGTATCTGCTCGGCGAGAAATTTTTCTTATACTATAGATCTATTAAAAAATGCAGGGATCAAAGCTGACACCCAGGGTTTCATTGTCTCTAAAAATAAACTGATAAAGATTATCTCTACATTTATGCGGGTATGTAAACTGGTTTATCTCTATAAAAGAAGAAAAATAGACTTGGCTATATCGCACGGGTCAAGGACACAGATCCTTGCTGCAAAAATCTTGCGGGTTCCTGTAATATCAATGGACGATTACGAGAAATCCGACCAATTGCTTGTTAAATTTGTAGAAAGGTTAATCGTTCCCGAAGTCATAGATAAATCAACTTGGGGTAAATACCAGAATAAAATAGTTTCTTATCCGGGATTGAAAGAGCATATATATCTTTGTAACTTCCCAAAACCCAGGGCAATCTTGAAAAGATTAGAACTAAATAATGACAGGGTAATTATCGTATTACGTCCAGAGGCCCCTACCAGTCATTATTATGACAGGAAATCTACCGAACTGCTTTGGTGTATTCTTAAATACTTGATACAATTCAAAAACATAATAATCATCCTCTTCCCCCGTAATAAATCACAGGCTAAAAAAATTACCCATTTCTTTGATAAGTGGAGGGTGAATTATACCCTGCCCTCGCCCAAATTTTACAGCTTTGAAATTGTAAGCATTGCGGATCTGGTAATCGGAGGAGGCGGGACAATGCTAAGGGAGGCAGCCAGCCTCGGTATTCCGACTTACAGTTATTTTACCGGTCCTTGGGGTGATGTTGATAAATATCTACTCAAAGAGGGATATTTAGCCAAAATTGAATCCGAAGAAGATATTAAAAAGATTGTAATCAAAAAGAAAAATCGTAATTTATGCCGCGTAAATTCCGCAACTAAAGAATTTGTAATTAATTATCTGGAGAATTATCTGGCATGTCAAACCGGATAATTGATTCTTTAGAAGACAAGACTTGGGATGAATTCGTTTCCAGGCATCCCGAGGGCACAATCTTTCATACCTCCAATTGGGCAAGGGTTATTCACCTAACTTATGGATATAAACCATGCTTTCTCATCAGTGAGACCCCTGGTGAAATCAAGGCAGCAATTCCTTTTTTTATTTTAAGATTAAGAAAAAAAAGGCTTGTTTGTTTACCATTCACCGATGAATGTTCACCTTTATTTACTACAGAAAAAGAATTGGATGATATGGTATCAATAATCATAAAAATGATGAATGAAGGGGGAATAAAAAATGTGGAAATCCGTGGTGGCAGGGTCGATCTTGCAAACCGGGTCATTTTTAAAAAATACTCTTATTATAAATTATTTCATCTAAATCTCACACCGGGTTTGGCTCAACTCTGGAGAAATTTCAAACCAAAATCCATTCGCTATCCAATAAAAAAAGCACAAAATTGTGGAGTTACAGTAATCAAAAGTAGCCACATAGATGACCTGAAAATTTTTTATAAACTAAACCTGTTAACGCGCAAGAAGCATGGCGTGGTCCCTCAACCATATAAATTTTTCTATAATATTAAGCGGGAGATTTTTGATAAAGGTTATGGTTTCATTTTAATTGCCCGATATCAGGACAAACCCATTGCTGGAAGTATATTTTTCACTTACAAAGACAAGATCTACCACAAATTCAATGCCTCCCACCCCGATTACTTAAAATACCAGCCTAATCATCTCATATTATGGGAAGCAATCCAATGGGCAGTCAAGAACGAACTCAGCCTTTTGGACCTTGGACGGACATCTCCTGATAATGAAGGACTTATTGCTTTTAAACGACACTGGGGAGCAAAGGAGATTGAATTATCCTATTACTACTGGCCCGAAATTAAAGGAGCAAGTGCGACAAAAGAAAGTAGTTTAAAATACAAAATAGCTAGCTCGGTTTTAAAAAGAACACCCATACCGATACTAAAAATTGCTGGAAATTTATTATACAAACACTTCGGATAACTCTATTTTTTTCACTTTAATATATCAAACTTTCGTTTTATTCCCCATAAAAAATTTTAATATCGGATTACCATACTTATGGGTGAACTAACAAGATTCTGGAAATTGCCCCAGGAATATGAGAAAATTCTCTCACCGTTTGAGGTTGATTTTGAAAGATATCTCTTTGAAAGGTATCAGAAGAACAAGAGTAAAAACTTAAATTTCTTTTATGCAGTCAAGCATTTGATTCCCCGTTTTTTGCAAATCACCTTAAGAAGATTAAGGGCAAAATCGATTAAAAATAACTTCCCGCACTGGCCAATTGAACCATATCTGGAAGAACTCAAGAGAAAGTGCTTAAAATATCAAAAAGACATCGAAAAAATTCCATTTATCTGGTTCTGGCCCGGTAATAAAAACTTTTCTCTCTGTTTAACCCATGATGTGGAGACTAAAGAGGGTTTTAAAAAAATTGAGAGAATTTGTAAGATTGAAAAAAATATTGGACTCCGTTCGGCTTGGTTTTTCGTAGCTGAAAAATATCCGGTTTCGGAAAATTTGATTAAAGAATTAAAAGAACAGGGATTTGAAGTTGGTGTTCACGGATTAAGACACGACGGTAAATTATTTAACTCAAAAAATACATTTAATAAAAGAAAGGAAAAGTTAAGAATTTATGCTCAAAAATGGAATGCGAAGGGCTTCCGGTCTCCTTCACTTTTACGAAATGCCCAATTGATAAAAGACCTGCCGTTTGAATATGACTCATCCTTTCCTGACACTGACCCCTATGGTCCTCAACCCGGCGGCTGTCTATCAATATTCCCTTTTTTCTTAGGCAATATTGTGGAGATACCCGTTACAATACCTCAGGACCACACCCTGTTTGTTATCTTAAGAAAAAGGAATATATCTATCTGGAAGAAAAAAGTCGACTGGATTGAAAAGATGCACGGCGTTGCCCTTTTTATTATCCACCCTGACTATTTTGATGCAAAGATAGAGAAGTATTATATTGAATTATTGGACTATCTCTCGGGCAAGAAAAATGTCTGGCTTACTCAGCCGTTAGAAATATGCAATTGGTGGCGCAGCCGCGACCGTTCATTCATCACTGGTGATGAAAATAGCAATCTGACCATAACAGGTGAAATCAAAAAAAACGGCACAATTGCCCGAATCGGTGATGTTATTTAAAACGAAACTTGACTTTGCTCGTTTTTTTGATATAATAGCGATAAATTAAAAATGAAGATAGCGGTTATCGGTGTAGGCTACTGGGGTCCCAATATTGTGCGCAACTTATTGAATAATAAAGCAGTAAGTGGGGTATATTGCTTTGATATTGATAGAAAAAGGCTGCGCGCTGTCCAGGCTCAGTTTCCCACCGTAAAAATCGTTGATAGTTACGAAGAAATTCTCAAAGACCAGAAGATTAAAGGTGTCTGTATTGCCACACCTGCCAGCACCCATTTCCATTTGGCAAAAATGGCAATCGAACATAACAAACATCTTTTTATAGAAAAGCCATTCACCGTCAGTATGGCTGAAGCCGAAACCCTCTTTGAGCTCAGCCGGAAAAAAGGGTTAAAACTTATTGTTGACCATATATTTATGTACCATGGGGCAATTAAAAAAATAAAAGAAATTATTGCGTCGGGTGAAATTGGAGAAATCCTATACTTTGATGCAGTTAGAATAAATCTTGGCTTATTCCAGCATGATGTGAATGTCCTCTGGGATTTGGCAACCCATGATATATCCGTAATGCTATATTTACTTAATAGACAACCAAAAACCGTCTCAGCAATTGCGCTTGGGCATTATAATACCGTTGAAGACATCGCTTATTTAACAATGCTTTTTGGTAATAACTGTATCGCCCATATCCATGTCAACTGGCTTGCGCCGGTGAAGGTCCGTAGAATTTTAATTGGTGGTTCTAAAAAGATGATCCTTTACGATGATATGGAGACAATGGAAAAGATAAAAGTTTTTGATAAGGGTGTTGAGATAAAAACCAAGGAGGGCATCTATAAAACACTCGTCCAATACCGTACCGGTGATATGTATGCGCCCAAATTTGATACAACTGAACCCCTTTTTTTGATTATCAACGAATTCATAAATGCCATAGAAAATGGAGTTGAACCGTTGTCCAATGCTAAGACCGGCATGGAAGTTGTTAAAATTCTATGCGCTGCCGAAAAATCGGTAAAAAATAACGGTACCATTGTAGAAATTAATGAATAATTCAAACTACCGAATAATAAAAAATGTAAAATTGGGTAAAAATGTAAAAATCTTTGGATTTGTGAATCTTTATGGTTGTGAAATTGGTGATAACACAAAAATAGGAACCTTTGTTGAAATTCAAAAGAATGCAAAAATTGGAAAGAATTGTAAAATTTCTACTCATACCTTTATTTGCGAAGGTGTGACAATAGAAGATAATGTATTTATTGGGCATAATGTGACTTTTATAAATGACAAATATCCGCGCGCAACAAATCCGGATGGTTCTATGCAAACCGAAACCGACTGGAAAGTTGTGCCCACCCTTGTAAAAAAAGGTGCATCAATAGGTTCCAGCGCAACGATTCTTTGTGGTATCACGGTCGGAGAAAATGCAATTGTTGGTGCTGGGAGCGTCGTCACCAAGGATGTGCCTGATAATACAGTGGTTGCTGGTGTACCGGCGAAAATCATCAGAAAGATAACAGGCTATAAATTAAAAAAATAGCAAATGAAGTCGCAGCAACTTGTTCAATTCATTTTTTTGTTAAAAAGGAGGATTAATTGCAGGTTCCTTTTATGGACTTAAAGAGACAATATGAACTGATAAAAGATGAAATAGATGAGGCAATTCAAAAAACCATTAAATCCTGTGCCTTTGTCGCCGGTGAAAAGGTAGAGGAATTTGAAAACAATTTCGCAAACTATGCGGGCACAAAGTATGGCATCGCCATCTCATCCGGTACGAGTGCAATATATGTCGCACTCAGAGCCCTGGATATAGGCAGGCATGATGCGGTAATTACTGTTCCTTATACATTCATTGCTACTGCCGAGGCAATAAGCCTCACTGGTGCCACACCTATCTTTGTAGATATAAGAGAAGATTCCTATACAATTGATCCGGTAAAGATAAAAGAATATATTGAAAAGAAATGTGAATGGATTGAAAAGAAGGGAATTTTAAGGGATCAAGAGAAAAAATTGAATGTCCGGGCAATAATACCGGTACATCTATACGGGCAGACAGCTGATATGGATGAAATAATGAATATTGCAAAGAAGTATAATCTCGCCGTAATTGAAGATGCTGCGCAGGCGCACGGGGCATTGTATAAAGACAAAAAGGCAGGAACGATCGCCGAACTCGGCGCCTTCAGTTTCTATCCCAGCAAGAATCTGGGTGCCTATGGCCAGGGCGGAATGGTCCTGACAAATAACCAGGAGCTCGCGGGCAAGATGAAGATGCTAATTGACCATGGACAGAAAGAAAAGTATCACCACGAATTTGAAGGCTGGAATTTTAAGATGGATGGCTTCCAGGCGGCGATTCTTAATGTAAAATTAAACTATCTGGATGACTGGAATGAGGATCGCCGGCAAAACGCCAATTACTATAATGAATTATTGAGTGGCTTGGAAGATATAATTACTCCTTTGGAAATGTCATATGCAAAACATATCTACCATCTCTATGTCGTGCGTGTGAATGAACGGGAAAAATTCCAAACCTTCTTAAAAGAAGCACAAATAGGAACCTCAATCCATTATCCAATTCCCCTCCACCTTCAAAAAGCCTACAGGAACCTCGGCTATAAAGAGGGAGATTTCCCGGTTTCTGAAAAAGTTGCCAAAGAGGTTATCTCATTACCGATGTTCCCTGAACTAACAAAACACGAGATTGAATATGTCTGCGAAAAGATTAAAGAATGGGCTAATCTGAGTGCCTGAAAGTTTAAAACATTTCTCTATCAAATCTTAATGGTTAAAATCATCCTATTACTCGTCGATATAATTGGAGTGATGACCTCCTTTATAATAGCGCTGCTTTTAAGATTTGGACGCATCCTTCCGCCTTGTCAAAATCAATGGTCTACACTTTTCTTTCTTCTTTCTGTTATACCGGTTATATTCGCCCTGAATAACCTATTCAATCACTATTTCTATGCCCAGATTGGTCGCATCTTCTATAGAATAATAAATAGTTATACTATAGTTTTAGTCCTATATATCATAATCGGCTTCATCAGCAAATTCAATTTCCTCATAAGCAGTCGGGGATTTATTATTTTTTTCTTTGTTATCTTTTTGTTAAGCACATTATTGGTGCGGATAGTTTTAATTCCTTTAATCTTAAAATTATATTTTGCAAAATCGGAGAGAAAGACAGTATGCAATTATGCCGGCCCCGATGTATTTTTTGATACCCTTATCAATTTTATCAACAATAATCCAGTATTAGGACTTACCCTCATTAGAAATCAAAGAGGTAATCCCAAACCAGCTATTGATGCGTCATTTCTTTATAGCACGGCGCAAGACTTTGGAGAATTATATCAAGAAATTAAATCAATGATCATCCCGGATAAACCCCTCCATGTCATTTCAAATTTATTTAATGAGCTGAACATCAACTGGGAGTGGTGTAAAATATCTTCATTCCCTGTGTACACCTTTCTTGCTCACAATACCCCAAAGGTAAATGCCGTCCTTCAAAGAATAGTTGACATTATCGTATCTTTAATTTTTCTAATTCTATTATCTCCGCTCTTTCTGCTTATTGCCTTCGCTATAAAAATTGACTCCCCAGGACCGGTAATCTACAAACAGCGACGATGCGGCAGGGATGGCAAAGAATTCATTATGTATAAATTCCGCTCAATGTTTCACAACAATGAAAGTCAGGAATCAAGAGAAAACGAGTTTAAAGAATATATTGCCCAAAAGATAAACAAAGGCAAGATAATTGATTTCACACAAATCACAAGAGTAGGCAATATTCTACGCCGGACATCTATTGATGAACTACCGCAGTTTCTGAATGTACTTAAGGGTGATATGACACTAATTGGTCCCCGACCACCCCTGCCCTATGAAGTGAAGCATTATAGGGATTGGCATAAAGACCGACTCCGGGTGAAACCCGGCATAACCGGCCTGTGGCAGGTCTACGGTCGCGGCAGTATGCCCTGTGATTCATCAATATTTTTAGATTTAATCTATATTATAAATCGTTCCTTGCTCCTTGACCTCAAGTTGTTTTTTCAAACAATCCCCGTGGTTCTTTTGGGAAAAGGGGCATATTAGAAGATGGTAGATGATTGAAAGGCACGGATGCAAGTATGGTATAAGTTGACGGTCATGGTATTTAATTCTGCAAAACTACGCCATCAGCTATACTAATGGGTAGCTAAAAATCATTATAGTGCTATGATAATTTTCTTCGCTTTTTCCATCTATTGTCCAATTGACTCCTGGCAGAATGAACTACTTGAAGAACTACAGGTGAGGGGAAAACTTTTTACGAGCACCCCAAGCATAAGGCCATATTATATTGGAAATTTAAACGACTTTTGGATACCCAATCTCTCATTAAAAATTAAATTTGATACAGTAAAGGTTGCGCGGTTTAAACCAATGGTAAATTACAATTTTTCCAACTTTACCTTCTATCTCCAACCCGATGTCAAATTCGGAACCGATAGTTTACCACCCAGTAATGTCTTCAAAAATCTATTTTCTGCAGATTATGAAAGGGTCTATGCACGTTATGATAGAGAACATTTTGGAATTTTTATCGGCAGAGAAAGATTCTCAATGGGTCCTTCTCCAAGATATAATATGCTCCTTTCGGGTTATGGACCACCTCTGGATTGGTTTCACTACATCCTTTCGGCGAGTACCATCAAACTCAGTTATTATTTAAGTCAACTTGATGATATGGTCTGTAAACCAGTAGAGTATTTAGGTGATACAATTACCCGACTGATAAATGCCCGGAGATATCTGATAATTAAAAGACTTGACTTTACTCCCAGACCCTGGTTTAACTGCAGTTTCTCTGAGGCAGCGACTCAGGGTGGAGAGAATTATTCCCTTATGCCGTATCACTTCAATCCCCTGGTTTTTATTCACACTCTACAACACAACTGGGAAAAGGAAGCCGACATCTTCTTCCATCTTGATGTTAGATTTTTTTTGAATAATCTCTCCTTATATTCAGCATTACTCGTTGATGATTTTCAACTTGAACCTGACCCTAACAGCGAACCAAACCATTTTGGTATAAATTTCGGAATAGAATTGGTTGATTTATTATTACCAAATAATTTTTTTATAATTGAATACCACCTGCTCTCCCGTTGGGTATATTGTATTTATGCACCTTATCAGCGATATATGTATTATGGTAAACCAATTGGTTTTCCCTATGGACCTGATTGCGATGAGTTCTATGCAAAATATATTCACCACTTAAATAAAAAATTTGATCTGATTTCAAATTTTGTTTATCTGAGGAAAGGGGAGAATAGTGTAAATTCTATCTGGCCCATCCCCGAAAAGCCCCGGGTATCCGGAACCTTTTTTCCTGAAGACAATTTCTTGTCGGGGACCATTCAGAATACCTTGAATATCAATATCGGCTTCCGCTTTTTTCATAAAAATTTCCTCTTTCTTGAATTATGTGCCGGTTATTTAAAAGTCCAAAATTATAATCATATCCCCGGGAAATCAAAAAATTCAATACAGATGCACATACAAATTGATTTTCTAAATATTTAAATTTAGCCGACGATATGAAACGTAAAAATTCCATATGGGACTTTATCTTCCTCACCCGGCCGATTCTTTTGATTCCGGTCTGGGCTTTTTTTCTGCTTGGTTATTTAAAGGCCGGTGGCAACCGATTTTACTTCAACTCGACCTTTGTTTTGACACTCACTGCCTATACTGCTTTGATTTCAAGCATATATATCCTCAATCAAATCGCCGATAGAAAGTCCGATGCAATAAATCAAAAACATCTTCTTGTTGCTGAAGGCATTGTTTCCTCACGACTTGCTTATATTGAGATGTTCCTTTTGTTAATTGCTGCCATATTTTTAGCCCTTAGGTTATCCCTGAATATAATTTTATTTATGGTCATCTCTTTTTTTTTCGGTATCATTTATTCTCTTCCTCCTTTCAAATTAAAGGCATTTCCCTTCACTGATTTTCTCATCAATGGCACAGGCTATGGTTTTTTAAACTTCTCATTGGGCTGGCTTACTCATAACCGATTTTCAAACCAGACGATAATCTCCTCATTGCCTTATGTATTGGCGGTAAGTGCAATCTTTGTAAATACTACAGTACTTGATATTGAAGGAGATAAGAAATGTGGATATTTGACCACCGGGGTACTGTTAGGGGAAAAAAATTCCGCACGGTTTGCTTTACTGTTAATAATCATTTGCATATTTGTCTCTTTATATTTAAAAGATTACATCTGCTTGTTTCCGGCCTTGATATCCTTGCCATTATTTCTGATTGCCGGACTTAAAGGCGACGAAAAATATTTGAAGTTGTCAATTAGAGTAGGTGGACCATTGCTTATATTGATTGTGGGTATTATCTTCCCATACTTTCTTATAATCACATTGTTAATTTTTGTGTTTCTTCGCATTTACTACAAAAGGAGATTTGGGATAAAATACCCTTCACTTTAAGGTTTATGGAATATTATAAACTGACATATGGTAAAATTTTATTCTTGTTATCTTTTTTAACCACCGCAATCCTTGCCCAAGAAAATGATTCACTTGCGGATACCCTGAAATGCAATTCAAATATTTTGCCTGAAATCAAAACAACAATAACACCGCAAACAGATAAGTGGTTTGCCCAGGATAAATTTTTACATTTTTATTTTTCTGCCTCAATGGTCGGATTGAGTTATCATACTTTAATCTGTCGCCTAAATAAAAATGAAAATGAGGGGAGAATATTTGCTATATCATTTACTGCCTTTGTTGGCTTAGGAAAGGAAATCTACGATAAAAAGAAGAAAAATCGCTTCTCCTGGAAGGATTTGTGCTGGGACGGAATTGGCATTTTAACTGGTTACCTTGCCTTTATCCACGATTACTAATCAATCCGAAAATTACCTGAGTCCTCCTCACTTTTTAAGATTCGGTTGGGCATAATTTTTTGAAATGAAAAAGCCACGGGTATTTGGATAAATCCAGCTTATTCAATAATTCTAAACCCAATCGGAAACTGCTTAACAATTTCTTTTTACCCTTTTTAACCATAGAAACCAAATCAATAAACTCCTTTATCCGTTCACTAACCGCACCCAAAAGAATCACAAACATATACGCAACCACAGCCACTAAAATCAACTTTTCCATCTTAACAACACCCTTTAAACCAGCCGCCCTTAATGAAAAGTATCTCTCATTCTTGAAATCACGAAAACTCTCCTCAATCCGCATCCGATGCCCATAAATCGCTATCACCTCCTCACTATCAGCTAAATCAGTTACCAAATACCAGGGATCATTTGAATCATATCTCAAAACAAGATTTATCCGCTCCTGCACC
>JBDRWA010000032.1:0-16771 GCA_039802145.1 Caldifarciminota bacterium
AGGCTTTAGCCTTTTTGAATAAATCCCTAAAATTCATAATGGACACCGAAAGTTGCAGTCTTTGCCTCAAATTTAAAATCACTCGCAAACCCCGCATCAACCATCAATCCATCTTTTATTATATATCTACCTCCCAATAACCAGTTCTGAGCTTTTTTATCGCCAAGTACTTCACCGCCAAAGGCAAATTTTTCTATTGAGTAAATAAATGCACCTGCATAGGTTATACTTGAATCCCCTGTTGTATAACCAAGGTTAGCATCTAATTCTATGGGTCCAAATCCTCGAGTAAGAATACCATTCAAGGCATAAGCCGAACCACCGATTTCTGCGACAAAAGATGCAGCCAAAAAGTCAGGAACGAGGGAATATTTGAATGCAAGTTCAGCCGGAACAAAAGAATTCTTTGGTTCTGAAACAATATTGAAACCGAATCCGATTCCAATGTCCATTTTCTCTGTCAATCCATGTTTGCATCCCAGGTCAAACGTTCCTATTTCTTTCCATATATCATAACCGACCTCCAATTCATAAGAATTTTGGGCAACCGTTCCTGCATCATCGGTTCCAAACGGTCTGGCACCATAGAGATTGGCAATTATACCAATCATTATTAAGGCAACTGCCTTAAGATTTTGCATCGCACCTCCTTTGTGTTATTTTTTTTAAAAAAGTAACACTATAAACAAAACCAAAAAACCAGACCATATCCCATTTCCAAACCAAAATCCATAATCGCTTTTTGTCGGTTAGATCCTTCAATTGAATTCACGCAAGCCTTCTGCCTGTACTTGTTGTTGCCACCTGTCCATGTTTTATCCCCTTTGTACTGAGTAGTCTATCCGCGATACTCTTTACTTCATCTGCCCTACCTTTTATCGCAAGAATTTCCAGACAATTATGTTCATCAAGATGGATATGCATGGTAGAGATTATTTGCTTATAATATTTATGCTGAATTTCTGTTAAACGCTCAGTGAGTTCTCTAACCTCATGGCTGTAAACCATCGTAATTGTTGCCACAATCTCTTCCTTTGAAGATTCCCATTCTTTTTGAACGAGTTTTTCCCTGATCAATTTTCTAATTGCCTCAGACCGATTTTTATACCCTTTCTCTCTTATCAACCGGTCAAATTCAACAAGCAATTTCCGGCTCATTGACACCCCGAATCTCACTGCATCAGACATATAGTCTCCTTGGTGTTACTTTTTTAAAAATCATAACACATTATACTTAAAAAAATAAATATGTCAATAGCGCATATTTATTATTTTCCGGATTTTGATCTTTCTATATCAAAATCAATAAAATCACAATGATGGATTAAGATTGCTTCAGGTGAACGCTTAACCTTCTCTCCTTCCTCTGAATGTGCAGCAACAATGTGAGCAATCTCCAGAGGTAATCCTGCCTCAAGCACAATTTGATAACCCGAAACTGGATGGCGGACAAGTTCTCCGAAACGGCTCTTTACGAATTGTCCATTCTTAAATTCATATTCAAGTAATTTACCCACATCATGAACAAGGGCACCAGCAACAACAAAGTCATAATTGAGGTCCTGGCGTGTCTTAGCAATTGCCATCGCCATATTAGTCACAGAACGCGTATGCTCAATAAGATTCTTTTTTGTTTGTATTAAAAGCGTAAATGGAATATTTTTAATAGCCCTCCACTTCCCCTTTTTTATCGCCATAAGCCAGGCCGAGATAACCCCTTTTTTCAACTTATCATCTTTAATCTCATTTATTTCAGGAAATATTTTTTTAATATAATTCTCATCCATTGTCTCTCACCTGTATTCTGATTTCAAATAATTTAATAGTCCACCCGCATTTATGATAGATCTCTCCAGTTCTGAAATCGGCTCGGCTTTATATACCTTACCCTGAGTGATATTTTTGATTTCGCCACTGGCAATATTTACTTCAAGGATATCACCATCATTTATCTCTTTTGCTTCTTTCAATTCAAGGGTTAATAATGCGGTATTCACACAATTACGATGGAAAATCCGGGCGAACGATTCGGCAATGACCAGACTTATGCCTGCTCCTTTTATCGCTATTGCAGCATGTTCCCGTGAAGAACCGCAGCCAAAATTCTTTCCCGCAACAATTATATCACCCGATTTCACATTCTTTAAAAATTCCTCTCCCCTATCAGTCCCTTCCATTGCATGTTTGGCCATCTCTGATTTATCAGTCAGAGGAAGATATTTACCAGGATAAATCTGATCGGTATCAATATCGTCACCAAATCTCCAGACTCTACCCCGATAAATTAAATTATTATTAACACTATTTAATTCCATAATTCCATCGGTGATGTTATCACACCACGCACCGCACTGGCAGCTGCGGTAGCGGGCGAAGCGAGATAAACTTCACCGCCCTTGCCAAGCTTTCCGATAAAATTGCGATTAGAAGTGGAAACCATAACTTCACCTGGTGCGAGAATTCCTGGATGCCCTGTTGTACATAAAGAACAACCCGGATTAACGACAACTGCACCGCTATGTAAAAATATCTTATAAAATCCTGCCTGCTCAGCCTGCTGGGCGACCTCGTGCGTTGCCGGTACGATTATCAACCTTACATTATTGTTGATTTTTTTGCCTTCCAGTATTTTCGCAACAATCTTCAAATCCTCAAATCTGCCATTGGTACAGGAACCAATAAAAACCTGGTCTATCTTTCTCCCTGCCACATCAGCAACATCTACCACATTATCTGGAGAATGAGGACAGGCAATCTGAGGTCTCAAACTTGTAATATCAAACTCATAAATCTTTTCATATTCTGCATCATCATCTGCATTTATGGGTTCAATATTTTCTACATTATGGGTTCTCAGAAATTCATATATGGTCTCATCGGATTCAATAAATCCAATATCACCAGACATCTCGGTGACCATACTCGCCATCGTTATTCTCTCATCAAAGCTCATCATCTTTATCGTCTCACCAGTGAATTCTATCGCACGGTTGAGTGCACCGCTCGTTGTCAGATTCTTGAGAATATACAATATCACATCCTTTGCAGTCACCGGATATTTTAAAATCCCATTGATAATTATTTTTATCGTCCTCGGTACTTTAAACCAGAGTTTGCCTTTATAAAGTGCCCCGGCTATATCGGTCGTGCCCATTCCAAAACCTGCGGCACCGATTGCACCCAGCAGGTTCATATGACTATCAGTGCCGATAACAATATGCCAGGGTTTTATCAGACCGTTTTCCATTAGAATATGTTGTCCAACACCCGTATTAACATCAAATAATTTTACGCCCTTTTCTCGGGCAAATCTTCTTAAAATCTGCTGGTTCCGTGCAACTTTTTCATCACGCGGTGGGATATGAAGATCAAAGGTGATGACAACTTTTTTATTATCAAAAACAGGTGCATTATTAAAATTTCCTTCAAATTCTTGTACCACATTCGGACCACCAAAATCCCGCATCGCCACGATGTCTACATTTGCCCATATATATTCATCCGGTTTAACTTTTTTCCCACAGGCACGGGAAAAAATTTTTTCTATTATTGTCATAATTTTTCTGCTATTGCCTTCGCCATATCAAGAGTTGTAGCACCACCACCCATATCATAGGTTTTAACTCTACCTTCTTTAATAACTTCAGCCACTGCATTCTCAAGTTTCTTTGCGAGTTCTAATTCACCCAGCCATTCAATCATCATCTTCGCCGCAAGTATGGTTGCAATCGGATTAACTTTATACATACCTGCATACTTTGGTGCTGAACCATGGGTAGGTTCAAATACCGCAAGTTTTTCACCAATATTTCCCGAACAACCAAATCCCAAGCCACCAACCATCTGAGCACACAAGTCAGAAACAATATCACCATAAAGATTGGGTGCCACAAGCACATCATAATTATGAGGATTTTTTAATAACCACATCATAATCGCATCAACATTTGCCTCGTCAAATTGAATTTCTGAATAGTGTTTCGCAACATCACGGGCAATTTCTAAGAATAGCCCATCGCTCGCCCGGACGACATTTGCTTTGTGAATGACCGTTACCTTTTTTCTTTTATTTTTTCTGGCATATTCAAATGCGGCACGGATAATTTTCTCTGAACCCTTGCGGGTATTAATTTTGCAGGATATAGCTAATTCCTGTGCACTAAAATTTTTGAATGGTTCAAAATTTTTGGAAAGATTAATTAGTAAATTTGATAATTCTTCGGGCACTGGATAAAATTCAACACCAGAATATAGGTCTTCTGTATTTTCCCTGAAAACAACAAGGTCAATACCTTCTTTATAATTTAAATTATTGCCCGGATATGCCTTACAGGGTCTCAAACATATATAAAGGTCAAACAACTGTCGCATTCTGACAATCGGCGAGCGATAAACAAATCCCTTTCCTTTTAATTCTGGAACCAATTCAGCCTCAGCCTGTTTTGTGGGTTTTGAAGTAATTGCACCGAAAAGTGCCGCATCCACATTCTTTAACAAATCAATCGTCCGCTGGGGTAAAGGGTCTCCTTCTTTACACCAGAATTCCCAGCCGATATCCCCATAAATATATTCAGCATCAAGTTCTAATTTATCAAGCACTATCTTTGCTGCATCCAGAACATCCTTGCCAATTCCATCTCCTGGCAACCAGGCAATCTTATATTTAGCCATCATTCCTCCTTTAGACTTCTATCTGGTACTTAAGCCATTTTAAAAAACACTATATTGTATCCAAAAAGTTAAGTTAGTCAATAAAAATAATCGTTCAAAAGACAGTAAAATAATGATTCAGAATCTCAACCGATTTAAATCGTGGGACAAATTAAGAATTTGCTGGAACTATGCTCCTAGCTTTATTTTCTTAAATGCACATATATAGCCATTTTGAAAAGGCTCTAATGCCAACAACTCATATTCGGGTAGCCTTTTTTTTATATCATCAATACTCCAGTACCTGACATAAAAGAGGTGTCTTTTTGATTCCCGCATAATGGCTCCAACAATAAATATTCCCTCATCAACCAAACATTTATCTACATTCCTCATTGCAATTGATAATTTTTGCGGATTTACAATATGCTCAGTAACATTTATCATTAAAATTAGGTCAAAACTACCTTCTATTCCCTCTTTTGTAATATCTCCTTTTACAAATTTATATGATGGCAATATTTCTTTTAACGCAGAAAATAGAACATCAGTAATATCTAAGCCACAATAATCCTTCAAACCATGGTCATAAAGTAGTCTTGCATAAAAACCAGTCCCACAACCAACTTCAAGGACTTTGGCACTCACAATATCAATATTAATCTTCTTAAGTAAATCAAGAATTATCTTAGCAGAATTTTTATACATATTTCGATTCTCTTCCTCGGTTAAATTAACATTCCCCGCACCTCTAAGTGATAAATGATATCTGGTAAAACGGTCACGCCAGAATCTTTCTGCATCGTAGTCATCTCTTTTTCTGTATATTAAAGGACCTATGATATTTTTATAGAGATAGCTTTTTGCGAGTAAAAATGGATATAATAAAAAAGATATCCGTTTTTTCTCCATCGACACTGGCATAATTATTCCAATAAAATAAAATTCAAATAATTGCAAATATTTATAATCAATACCCTTACCGCAACTATACTTATTGCTTCAGTATATACATAATGTTTAATCTGTCAATAAGAAAAAATTTTATTTAAATCATTCATTCAATCTCTGGTCTCTCCGAAAATCAAGCCTCAAATTTGAATCTCTATCAATTAAGTTATTCTCATCAGGAAAAAAGTCCATATGAACAACAGTATTTTCGTAAACAAGTGCTGAACCTTTACCAGAATCTGATTTTATTGTGAGTAAACTGCCTAAACCGGGAGTACTGACGGAAACAAATTTTGCGTCGTAAATGGATTCTATAAAATACTTTACCTGGTCTTTGGTGATAGAGCTTTTTTCACCATCAATCGCATCCATTGCATAAGACTTTATCAATTTTTTCCATAATTTGTTAAAAAGACGATTACTGGCGAAGATATCAAGGCATATAATCCTGTTCCCTGTAGTAACCACAACGCCGATTGTTGATTTTGATAAACTGGGAATTTTTTCAAATACCTTAAAATAGTCCTCTACCGCATTTTTTACATTTTTATCTTCATAATTTGCTCTAACGGCCCCAGTGTTTGAGATAATACCGAGTTTATCCTGTGTTCTCGCAACCTCAGCCCAGACCTCAGATTGACTTTCACTCAGTTTTGCCCTCTGCCTCACCACATTAGGGACAACGAAACCTCCACTCTTGAATTCCTTTGATACCTCTACCCATCTTCCGTGTTCCACACAATAGACTTCTACCTTTACCCAGCCGCTATTGGGTGGTAGCAGTACATCGGCTTTTATCATTCTGTCCTGTTTTGCCCCGGTTATCATCTCACCGGTAAGTATAAAAACTGGCTCATCCCCATTGTTCTTTATCTCAACGGTATTCACTGCCCCGGAGCCTACTTCTCTTATTTTGAGCCATCCTTTATCCATCGCCTCGTCAAGGGTAATAAAATCGTCCAACTCAATTCCTGCCGTCATCTTCAATGGATAGATTCGTAAATTCTTATATTCTACTGGTGAGCCTATACTTAATCGGTGTATGTAATTCTCCACCACTCTTACGGGTTCTTTCGCACTCAACAGGACTAAAGACGCTATTAAGATAAATATCTCCTTTTTCATTTTAACCTCCTCTAAATCAATATACAAAAAATAAGTCAAAATATTCCATAACCAAGTAAAAGATTTTAGAGATTACTTACTTCGTATTTTGTTTATAGGACTGGAACTTACACTCATATCATCTTAATTTCAAGAAAATATCATAAATATGGAGAAGATTCCGATTTCTCAAAGTTGACTTTATCAAACTTTGGATTATAATACCCAATTATGGACATCCTTATCTGCAAAACCTGTGGTAGAAAATATGGATTGAATGCCAAATTATGGAGATGCATCTGTGGTGGTTTACTTGATATAGAGATAAAATCTAAGCTGTTATTGAAAATATTGAAAGATAGACCCCCAGGATTATGGCGGTACCGTGAGATGATTCCAATAAAAGAAGATAAAAATATTGTAAGTTTTAACGAAGGATTTACGCCACTCGTTGAAATCCCTTTAGAAAAAAAGACCACCCTTTTCAAAATGGATTACTTATTTCCTACGGGGTCCTTTAAAGACCGTGGCGCATCAGTCCTGGTGAGTAAAATCAAAGAATTGGGTATAAAAAAAGTCCTGATTGATTCTTCAGGTAATGCCGGAAGTGCGGTAAGCGCATATTGTGCAAAAGCCGGAATTGAATGTCTGGTTCTTGTGCCCGAAAATACAAGCGAAGAAAAATTAAACCAGATAAAGGCGTATGGTGCGAAGTTGTATATTGTCCAGGGCGACAGAGATGAAACCGCACGGGTTGCCCTGAAACTTGCGGAGAAGATATATTATGCCAGCCATTATTATAACCCATATTTTGTCCATGGTACAAAGACTTTTGCCTATGAGGTTGTGGAGCAATTAAACTGGCAGGCGCCGGATGCGGTCGTCTTGCCCATTGGTAACGGCACACTCCTATTAGGTGCCTATATCGGATTTAAAGAACTACGTAAACAAAAAATTATAAAAAAGATGCCCAGACTCATTGGCATTCAGACACAGAATTGTGCGCCAATCTACTGGATGTTCAAAAATAAAACAAACCGAATTCCCGAATTGACAATCAAACCTACAATTGCTGAAGGGATAAGCGTTGGGAGACCGCCTCGGGCAGCACAGATTATCTCCGCAATAAAAGAATCAAAAGGGATAATTCTTACTGTTAGTGAGAAAGAAATCAAACAGGCTATTAATGAGATCTATAAATGTGGAATTTATATTGAGCCAACCTCAGCAACCGCAGTTGCTGGAGTAAAAAAATATTTGAGGATTGCAAAGAAAAAAGATTTGATTGTATCAACCTTCACCGGCACCGGTTTAAAATCCCATAAATTATGACCCTAATTATCATTGGTTTTATACTTGCCTTTATTTTCATAGTAATCATAGGACAAAAAAATCTCCCATTAGCCCTTTTCTGCGGCACGGTTATTCTTGGATTATTCACAATCCCGCTTATAAATATTGTGAAAATATTTATAAATACAGTCTCGGACATTCCAGTAATCCTTTTAGCATTTGTAGTATTTTTTATACCAATGATTGGCGGATTGATGCGTGAGACCGGACAGATGGATAATATCGTGAAAAATTTAAGAATTGGTAAAAAAGGGATTATGGCGGTTGCGCCAGCAATAATGGGATTATTGCCCATGCCCGGTGGTGCGTTATTCTCTGCGCCAATAATGGAAAAGAGCGGCGAGGGTGTAAATGATGATTTGAAGGTAGCGATAAATATCTGGTACCGGCACCTTTTGATTTTGATCTATCCTTTGAGTTCGGATTTGATTGCCACAACCAAGATCGCAGGATTAAATATCTACAATGCAATTCTATACCTCTTCCCCACTCTGATCATTGCAACAATACTTGGACAGATATTTTTTTTGAATAAAGTCAAGGGTGAAATCTCTTATACCGAAGAATTCTCATTGAGAAATCTTTTAATACCCTTGATCATAATCCTTGTTGCGCCACTTTTAGATTTTGTCTTCCGGAGCTTCAAGATTTTTTCTTTGAAAGAAATTGGAACATTGATTGGTGTGATGACCGGATTCGGACTCGCTATCATTTTTAGCCCGACAAAGGTTGATTTGAAACAGGTATTTTTAAAAATGAAACCATACCGATTTTCTTTTATAATTTTAGGACTTTTTTATTTCCTGAATGTTTTCAAAGTATCGGGTATTGATAAGTTGATAGCCCGAATTCCATTCCCACCACTCTTATTATGTATCATCGCAGGATTTATTTTAGGTGTTGCCACGGGCAGGGTCCTTTTGCCTTCTTCAATTGTATTTCCGATATTCTTGCTCACCAATCATATTACCCTATTAAACTTTGCTTTAATTTATACCAGTATATTTTTTGGCTATGTCATATCTCCGGTCCATCCCTGTTTGAGTGTCACCTGTGAATATTTTACTACAAACATTAAAGGTTCTTTGAAATTATTAATGCCACCCGCACTAATAATTATCGCGTTGGTAATTATCTGGGGAGTAATTAGTCTTCTGGCTTTCTCTATGCGGAGTTTGTAAGGTTTGTTTGAGTTTGCTCCGCAGCCGGAAATGTAGGGCAAACCTTCAGGTTTGCGCTATAGATTGTCGAGCAAGCTCGACCACTACAGGAAAAAAATAGTTAATTGTAGTGGCAGAGTTTACTCTGCAAGACTTGTAGGGCAAACCTTTAGGTTTGCGCTTTGTTCGATAGTTTTAGAATTCTAAAATGATGGAATGAATGGATGATAAAAAGACAAACCTTGACAATCTGGATTAGCGAGTTATAATACAATAAGACGGAGGAGATTATGGAGTTAGGGTTGCTATTATCAATAATAACAATTGGAAGTCTTTGTTCTGAAGTCAATAACATCCCTATTTTTGGCTCAATCTTAAAAGGACAATATACCCCCGAAATTTATGGTGACGGAAAAAAGATTATATTCTCCAATGGTATCTCATTTGATACAAAACTTCTTGGTAAAAATGGAGAGCCTGATTTGCCTGCTGATTTAAAGACCCAATATCGTGATAATGAGTTAGGTTATTATATTGTCCAGTTTACAGAACCGATATATGGACCAGAAAAGGACTGGCTTGGATCCCAGGGTGCAAAGATTCATTTTTATGTTCCAAATTATGGATTTGTTATTTCTCTAAAGGGTAAGACACAGCAAAATGTAGTCCTCTCAAATCCCTCAGTGAACTGGATGGGCATTTACCAGCCTGCCTACAAAATCTCAGGGCTATTTGATACCGTTAGGGATGAAAATAAAGTAACAATTCTTTTATTCCCGGATGCTGATATTACAGGAGTTTTGAATGAGATAAAAGAAATTACCTGCCGGAAAAATTTTATAATCTCAGACAATGGTATAAACAAAATTATCCAGGGTGTGGTAAATAAAAAAGATATCAATTCCCTCGCACGAATCAAAGGAATTTATTGGATTGAACCATATATTGAACCCGAATTGTGCAATATTGATGTCCAGTGGATACTCCAGGATGCCGAACCGAATGTAAGAAAAATCTGGGATAAAGGCATTTGTGGAGAAGGTGAGATAGTTAACTCCGTTGATGCAGGGATATATACAACCCATTATGCACATTGCTCAGGCAGTCCCCCGGTTTCAAATTTCGGTCATTATCCTGACCATAATGCAATCGTGGTTTATGATTCCGCAGGTCCTTATTGTGTATTTGGGGGGTCGTCACACGGCACATTCACTGCGGGGACTTTAACTGGAGATGATACTTTAACCCCGGGCAATTCTTTATATGATGGCATTGCCAAGCGATCAAGATTATACCATTCCCAATTAGGGGGAAACGGAAGCACATTTTTTATTTTTCCGGACCTCAATGACCTTTATATCCGACCTTACAACCTGTATTATCCACCAACCCGCGCATATATCAGCAGTAATCAATGGGGTGCCGATGTTGCGGGCAGGTATACAGCCCATTGCCAGCAGGTCGATCAATTTATGTGGTCTCACAAAGACTTTTTAATTTTATCTGCGGTCGGCAGCAGCGGACCAGGCCCCGGAACAGTCGGTTCTCCGGCATCTGCCAAAAATTGTATTGCCGTAGGTGCTACCGGAAATAGAACATCAGGATATACGCAGTATCAAAGTTATAATAGCCGTGGTCCAACAGTTGATGGTAGATTAAAACCTACTGTCCTTGCTCCGGGCGGACCAGTTACTTCATCCGGTAATCCACCCAATGGTTATATTACAATGAGTGGCACAAGTGTGGCAACACCGGGTGCCTCTGGTGCTGGGGTTTTAGTCCGTCAATATTTGAGGGAAGGCTGGTATCCAAATGGAAAAAAGAATGCAGCAAATTCATGGTCATACATCAGTTCCGCAATGGTCAAGGCAATATTGATAAACTGTGCAGACCCCAATGTGGGAAATTATACCGTCCCGGATAACAATATCGGCTGGGGTCGGATTGACCTTGATTCAACACTTTATTTTGATGGTGATTTGCGTAAAACATTACTCTATGATGATACAATCGGACTTTTGACCGGGGAGACAAAGGATTTCTATTTTAATATTCCCTCAAGTTCCGCAAACCTGAAGATTACTTTGGTCTGGACTGATTATCCAGGTAATCCTGTAGTCTTAAAACAACTCGTGAACGACCTTGATTTATATGTCCGGAGCCCTTCGGGCACATATTACCGCGGCAATCAATATTCTCAGGGACAATCAATACCCAATCCATCAGTCCGTGATACATTGAATGTTGAAGAATGTGTGAGGGTTAATGCGCCAGATTCAGGTGACTGGTTTGTGCGGATTGAAGGTAGGAATATACCTTTTGGTCCCCAGCCATTTGCTTTGGTGATTACTTATACCGGCTCTGGTACTGCTGGTTTTGTTTCTCTTGATAAACCAGTCTATCGTGCCAATGATTTTATTATTGATACAGTAAGGATAAGGGTTGAAGATTTGAATTATGGTTCTCTGGGTATACATGATACATTATTAGTGTCCATACGAGGGAAATATATTGAGACCCAGCCTGAGACCTTGAAGTGTCTTGAACTTGCTGAAAGTGCTTATGTATTCAAAGGTGAGATACCCTTACTCTTTCGGGGTGCGGTTCATAACGACGGCAAACTCTCGGTATGCCAGGGTGATACGATATATGTTTCATATACCGACAACAATCCGCCATTTATTTCTCAGGTCTGGGCGGGTGTGGATGCCTGGTATTTTTTGATTTCAAATGTCCATTGCGAAAATATTGAAGCCCACTCGGTTGATGTTTGCTGGAATACAAATGAAGGGTCAAATTCAAAGGTTTATTATGGGACTAATCCGAATAATTTAAATCAGGTTGTATCGGTTGATACCCCTTATGTATTGTTCCATCGGGTGAAAATCAATGGTCTTGAAGAAAATATGACTTATTATTATGATGTGGAATCAAGGGATTTTCGTGGTAATACCGTGCGGGATAACAACGGCGGTTTACATTACTCATTTACGAGCAAAAAAGCAACCCTTACTGATGTGCTTGTGGTTTTATTGAATAATCATCTTACGGGTGAAGAATTTGCCCATCCGGAATTTTTGAGGAATGCATTGAGTTCTGGCGGCTGGACATACAACTGGTGGTCAACAAAGGATATGGGGCAGTTCAGGCGTGATGATTTGAAATGGTACAAGGCAATATTCTTCCAGGTAGGACAGGAGAACTATCCGGTCTGGACCATTGCCCAGAAAGAGACGATAAAATTATACCATGATGGTGGAGCAAGGTTTGTAGTAACCGGACACGATATCGCCTGGGACCCCTGGAATAATAGTCCTTCAGCCGATACCTTATTCTGCAAAGACTATCTCCATTATCGGTTCATCGGTGATATCTATTCCAGCACCTGGAATACCCTGCGCGGTATTTCCGGAGACCCGATCTCCGGCGATTACACAACTGGCGCTCCCTACCAGCCATTCCGTGCGGGTGCAGTCGCGGATGCGATATTGCTTTCGGGTACAGGTGCAGCAGGAATTGGCTCTTATGTCTGGCATGGTAATGCTGCAAACGATTCCTGTGGAATAAGGTGGGAATCAACGAATAATATGGGCACACCCGGTGATGGTGTCTGGGGTGGTCATAAGACCAGGGTTGTGGCAAACTGTTTTGAGATAACCCAGATTGATACAACAAATCCTAATAGTCCGATAAGAAATGATATAATAAATAAAACACTTATCTGGCTCATCGGCCATGACCATCCGGATGTGGTGATTAATTCCCCGGTTGCGGATACGACATATACAACGAGTCCAATAATCATTGACTGGAATGCCACGGCTTATGGTGGTGCGGAGATTGATACAATCAGGATAGAATATTCACCGGATGGCGGTCAGACCTGGTGTTTGATAATTGCGGATACCGGATTGGTCGCTCCATATCAATGGGATGTGAGTAATATTCAGAATGGGAATAGATACCGAATGCGGATTACGGTAAATGATAAGGGTGTCTATCCTTCTCTAATTGGTTCTGCCACAACCGGCAACTTTCGGATTAATATTCCGGGCAACGACAATTTCGGTCCGCGAGTGATTCCCAATTCAATAGTTGTTGCAAATAATCCCAAATTTGTCACACCCGATGATACATTATTACCGTTTACGGCGGTTGTGAGCGATTCTCAATCTGGTTTGAGTATAATTAATTCTGCACAGTATTTTGCAAAGTCCGGAAATCAAACCACCGGCGAGTTGCCAATGACAGTCTCGGATGGTCAATGGGATGAGATAGAAGAAGGTGTGAATGGCACAATAAGATTGGTATATACTCCTGGCGTGGTGAATATCTGTTCTTTATTTGTGCGGGGATGTGATAGTTTACAGAACCTGGGTATGTGGTATCATCGGACATTTACTTTGATTGATGGTGATATAAGGATGACCGGTGTGATTGAAGATATGCAAAAAGAGTTTCCGATTGCCTTTGCCCTTTATACCCCTATGCCCAATCCAACAAGGGGCAAGACGAATATCGTCTATGCAATTCCGCATCCATCAAAGGTCAGTCTCCGAATATACAATTGTCTTGGGCAGGTTGTGCGGGTATTGTTAGAAAAAGAACAAGAACCGGGAGTCTATCAAATAATTTGGGATGGTGATGATTTTCTTGGTCGGAGACTACCCGCGGGAGTCTATTTTATAAAATTTGAAGCAGGTGGTGCTAAAAAGATTAAGAAGACAGTATTATTAAGATAAATGTAGAGCAAACCTTCGGATTTGTACTGCAAATTGTTGAGCAAGCTCAACCACTACAAATGTTTGAAATGTAGTAGCAGAGCTTGTTCTGCAAAAGTAGGGCGAGGCTTTAGCCTCGCCAGGAAAAGCGATTAAATGGTAGCCGCAGGCTTCAGCCTGCGTGTGGTCTTTTTTATGGTTTGGATGTCGAGCAAGCTCGACCACTACAGATGGTTGAAATGTAGTGGCAGTTTGCGCTATAGATTGTCGAGCAAGCTCGACCACTACCGGAAAAAATAGTTAATTGTAGTGGCAGAGTTTGCTCTGCAACAATCAATGTTGAATATTATTATCGCGACTGGGAAGTCGCTCCTGCAAAATTAAAAAGCAAAATCAATTTTAATCCTGAAAGTTTTGCCAACACGTAATATTCTCCCCTTTATTTTTTTTCCCATGAATAATCTTACTCCCGGTCTGAATCGGTAATATATGGCAGGAGCGGTGCGACAAAGACCCAGGTATAAATTTTGTTCTCAGAAAGTATTTTAGTGCATTCAATCCTTCTGGCACTAATGAACTTGTTTGTTGGCAATCTACGCAAGCAGGGTCTACCAAATAATTGACTGAATTAAAAAAACGGATATAATTTAAAGAGCAAGGAGGTAAATTGACGGATCTTTCAGAAAAGATTAAAAATTTAGTGGAAAGAATTGAAAAAAATAATCTCTGGCGCCAGAGGGAATGTATAAATTTGATTCCCTCTGAAACGACGCCGAGTTTATTAGTCAAACTATGTGAAATTTCTGACCCTTCTGGGAGATATGCAGAACACCGGACGATGAAGGGTGAGGAGATTTATTTTTATCAGGGGACTGATTTTATCAGAGATGTTGAAGAAGAATTGAGAAAGGAAATGGCAGAATATTTTGGCTGCCCGAGCATTGAATTAAGACCCATAAGCGGGCAGATGGCAAATGAGGTGGTTTTTAAGGCAATGGTAAAGTTTATAAATCGTGATAGAAAATTAGGTGAACCATTGCGCAGACTAAAACTCGTTATGAATAATGACTTAAATAAAGGCGGACATCTCAGTTCCCAACCCATGGGTGCCTTATTCAATTATGTAGAAGAAGACCCTGCAACCGGCAAGGAGAATGTAATAAACTTTCCTGTAAAAAAAGATTGCATGCATAAGGCAGATTTGGATAAAATTGCTGAGATTTTAGATAAAGAAAGACCTGAACTCATTATATTTGGTAAAAGTATGTTTTTGCATAAGGAACCGGTTGAATTTGTATATAACATTGTGAAAAACTGGAATCCCAGACCGGTGCTGATGTTTGATATGGCACATGTTTTGGGATTATATGGCGCATTCCAGGAACCATTTAAAGAAGGCGCTGATATCGTCACCGGTAGCACACACAAGACCTTCTTTGGACCCCAGAGGGGTGTTATCGCTTCAACCATTACCAAAGATTCTTCATTTTCTAAACTCTGGGTTGAAATAAAGAGCAGGGCGTTCCCGGGTTCAACGAGCAATCATCACCTCGGTACGCTTTTGGCATTACTGATGGCAACTTATGAAATGAATGCATTCAAAAAAGAATACCAGACCCAGGTCATAAAAAATGCGAAGGCATTTGCCCGTGCATTAAAGGATTGCGGTATAGATGTTGAAGGAGACGAAAAAGAAGGATACACAGAGACACATCAGGTCGTGATAAGAGTAAAGAAATATGGTAGTGGTAATGAACTGGCACGCAGGTTGGAAAATAATAATATTATTACAAATTATCAGGCTTTACCTGATGACGAAAGTTTTCTTGATGCCAGTGGTGTGAGAATGGGTGTTCAGGAAATAACAAGGTTTGGAATGAAAGAAAAAGACTTTGGCCCTCTTGCCGAATTGATTGCCGATGTAATCATAAGGAACAAAAATGTCAAAGAAGAAGTAAAGAAATTCCGTAGCAAATTTACAAGTATGCAATATTGCCTCCCTGCCGAAGAAGCAATTCCGTTAGCAGTAAAAATCTTCTCAAGTGTTTTTCCGGATATGGAATATTTTAAAAAATTCGTGAAGAATTTAGAAAATTTCGTAAAATAGATTGAACCGGACTAACTCTAAATGAACAGTCTGGCAAAAAAATTGAAAACACTACTTTTGAAGAAAAATCTTAGTTTGAGTGTCTGTGAATCCTGCACCGGTGGAATGCTGGCCAGTATCATCACCACCGTCCCTGGAAGCTCAAATTATTTTAAGGGTGGTATAATTGCATACTCAAATGAAATCAAGAATAAAAGTGTCGGTGTTAAAAAAAGCACACTTAAAAAATTTGGTGCAGTGAGTAAACAAACTGCAAGCGAGATGGCAATGGGCATAAAAAGGATTATGGGCACTGATGCTGGTATCGCAATAACTGGCATTGCCGGTCCAGGTGGGGGGACAAAAAATAAACCCGTTGGGCTTGTTTATATTGGAGTTATTCTGGATAAAAGGATGAAAATAGAAAAAAATATTTTTACTGGAAACCGCCAGCAAATAAGAAAAAAGGCTTGTGAACAGGCATTGGAATTGTTAATTCAAATGCTCAAAGGAGGTAAATGAGAACATTCATTGCCATTAAGATACCAGAAAAAGAGAGAAAACCCATCTGGGCATTGATAACCGAACAAAAAAAGAAGAATCTGCCGATAAAGTGGGTTGAATTTGAAAATCTTCATATCACTTTGAAATTTCTGGGCGAAATTGATGAAAAAAAATTGGAAAGAATGATTCCATTGCTATCAACGATAAGTGGCAAAACAAAATCATTCAAAATGTCTCTGGAA
>JBDRWA010000033.1:0-16743 GCA_039802145.1 Caldifarciminota bacterium
CAAGGCAACTTTTTGCAAAATTTATTGCCTCAGTCTCAAACTGACTCAAAATTCTAAATCTCATATCCACCGACCAGCTATCAAAATTCTTCTTAAACGGTTCACCACGGAATAATCTAAATGCCCGTAAGTATTCTCTTCTTGCAAATCCCCATTCCCCTGCCCGCTGTAGCGCCTTTGCCTGGGCAAGAGTTTGCTCAAATTCCTGATAGTCAGTGGTAAAATAGACGCCTTGATTGATTAACATCGGGCTACCGTTCACCCGTGAAATCTCAAATAGATACGAAGGTATTTTTAACTCCTTTTTTAATCTCACAAATAAATGCGAAAAATTGCGGGATGAATTTTCACTCTTTGGCCAGAAATTTGCATAGATTTCCTCTAAATTTATAGACTTCCCTGGTTCAAATGCATTGAAACAGAGATATGTCAAAAATGCACTGTCCTTCGGCCCTAATTTACAACCCAAATACTTCTGATTTTTGTAAACAACTAAATCACCCAAGAATTTAACGTTATAAACCAGTGACTTATAATTAAAAATTGGTAATTGAAACATCTTTCTTGGCAGGCCGGCTGATACCCTTCGCTCTAAAACTCTCGTCATCATTTCAGGGAAAAAAACTACACACCGATGTATGTCGGACATTATCCCTTTTTTCTCTGCATACTTGAGTGCCTTAAAATATTTACCCTGGCATAATAGATTAACAACTTTTATGCGTGGCAAACTATAAAAAACTGATTTTGGGAGCAACGATTTATCACAGATGTGGGCAATTAATAATTTCAATATTAATGATTCTTTTGCGTATTTGTTGGTTATAAATTTTAGAGTTTCTTGTAATTTTCGTATTGCCCGCGTTGATTCTCCAAGGCTATACAAGGCACTGGCCATAATAAAATTTGAGCTATACATACCCCAATAGATGCCATCTTTCTTCAACAACCCAATTGCTTTTGCTACGAATTGCATAGCCTGATGCGGTGAGCCTTCGGTCAATGATTTTAATCCTTGGGTTAATAGATACTTTACCTCACCATTCCAACCTGCGGTTTTTCTTTTTTTCAAAAATGAGAGTGCTTTTTGATAATTGCCTTTCAAAATATAAACTGTAGACAAAGAATTGCTTATTTCCGAACAATCCTGATTCCACTTTTCATATTCAGCCAGGGTTTTTGTATACCAGTATTCCGCATTTTTATAATCATCTACATGGGTATATAAAATTCCGAGCGATTGCATAAAATAGGGGATTGGATATGAACGTCTTAATAATAATCTACGGCATGATTTAATTATTTCATACGCCTTATTTATTTTGAACAATTTTGTATATACAAAACCCTCAGATATGAGTAGTGGATAGCGTAAAGGAAAGAGAGAAACCGAGGCGCCTTTTCCGTCGTTTGAAATAATTTTTTTTATCTTGGATATTAATTCTATTTGCTCTTTGAACTGACCCAACCAGGATAGATTATATAACTGTATTATCCATAACCTCAATGCCGAAAAATATAAGCCTTGTTTCACGCACTCCTCACAAGTCTCCTTCAATTTATATAAGTAAGATGGAGCCGGCATTTGCTCATACAGCATCGCCACTTTTTCAACCTTTCTTTTTATGGTAAGCAAAGAATCGGGTATATTCTGGATCAGGTTATTATCTGGTAATATTGGAATGCTGTTTATAATTGCAGCAGATTGTTCTATATTACCCTGAGCATAAATTTTTTGAGCAACTTCAAATTTTGCTTGTGCTTCTTTTGTCCACCGACAGTAATCAGTAAATTTTATACTCATCTTCCTTCTATCATAACCTGCATAGCCATAGCGTTTCCAGATACCCCAGATACCTTTAAATGATATCTTTATGCCCTCTTTTTGAAGTATCTTTTGAGCATCTTTTATTGTAAGAGCTGGACTTCGCTCTTTTAATAAAACTATTTTTTCTTCAAGTTCTTTATTAGCCCTGTTCCAGGGTCTGCGGTAGTTCAACGTTAATCCTTTCTCTCCATATTTTCTATAGAGTCTGACATATTTGAAAAGTGTTATATAATGAATTTTAAACAATAGTGCCGCTTCTTTAAGGGTGGTCTTATTTTTTAAATAGTATTGCACTGCCAGTAATCTCTCGTTACTATCTATTTTAGCCATTTGCGGAAAAATTATAATCATTATTTTAACAATGTCAAGACCTTGGTTATTGGTTAACATTCTTTTGAAAAATCGGATGATTTTGTTTATTTTATCAACTTCTCTCTGACACAGTCACTGTTATTATAATATCAGGAAAAAAGGGGGTTTTATGAAAACAGAAACAAATATTAGAAATGCAGTATGGGGTGTTTATTTGCACTTTTTCGTCGTATTGAATTTCCCCCCAATCATTGCGTCAGCCCAGTGGGAACCCAATGTAAGATTGACTTACAACGATTCTACATCACAACTTACTTTCAGTAGTGCTCGGTCAGCTGTCGCAAGTGGTGATTACATCCATATCGTATGGGAAGATTGGCGTAACGGTGGTTCGACAAATACTGACATTTATTATATTCGTTCAACAAATCGTGGTACGACCTGGCAGCCAGAAGTATGCCTCACTCCAAATCCTTCAAATCAAACTTATGCTTCTATTGCGACCGACGGACCAAATGTCCATGTCGTATGGAGTGATTACCGCGATACACCTTACGGTCATGAGATTTACTATAAACGTTCTATGGATAATGGAGTATCTTGGGGACCGGACACTCGTTTAACATTTATTGCCGAAACACTTGATTGCTATCGTCCGGCAATTGCAGTCGCAGACAATGACATTCACGTTGCCTGGGAAACAATTGGATTCGGGGCGCGTGAGCATATTTTCTATATGCGTTCCACTGATAATGGCACTACTTGGGGTACCCCAATACAGGTAAGCAGTTCTGTTCCCGGCAATAAGTATAAAGCATCGATTGCAGTTGATAATACCGATGTTCATATCGTCTGGAATGATGATCGACATGGATTCCCAAACCTTGAAATCTACTACATACATTCATTGGATGGCGGCTTGACATGGGGTCCAGAGATAAGACTTACTGAGGCGGATAATTATTCTGTTGAACCTTGCATAGCAGTTCAAGGTTCGACGGTATATGTCGCCTGGGGAGATGAGCGTAATCCCGGGAATATGGAGGTTTACTACAAGTATTCAACAGACCGCGGCATTAACTGGTCGCAGGATTATAGATTAACGAATGTTTCTCAAACTGATGGATGCCCCTCAATTGCTGTTTCTGGAACCAATGTTCATATTGCATTTGTCAGCTGGCGTACAGGATATCAAGAGATTTTCTATAAAAATTCAACAAATGGTGGTGCTACTTGGAGTAGTGATACCCGTTTCACTTTTGATAATAATGCGTCGTCTCACCCATGTGTAGCTATCTCAGGTTCATATGTTTATGTGGTATGGTATGATGGTCAGGGAGTAACCTGGCCCAATTTTGAAATCTGGTTCAAACGAAACCCTACGGGTAATGTTGCTGTTGAGGAAAATAATAATGGTGAAGAAATGGCGAAGAATAAAGGAGAGCTGTCAATCGTCCCTAATCCCTTTGCTGAATTTTTCACAATTAAAGGACACGAAGATAGATGTTTTCGTCTCTATGATCTTTCAGGTCAGCAAATTGGTGTGTATAAAGGTGACCGCATCGGTGATAAGCTTCCTGCTGGATTATATTTTGTAGTATCTGATGACAAAAATATTCTGCCCGCACGGGTGGTAAAGATAAGATAAACCCTGCGACCCCCCTTTCTGGTCCCCAGGGGTGCCCGCAGGCACCAAAGGGGATTGAAATTAATTTTAGAAAATATAGCATTTTTTTCTTAACCTGGGGAAAATTTTCATGTTTGGAATTTTAATGAATGAACCTTCTGAAAGAGCCTGTGATATAGTTAAAGGCGTATTCTTCATAAAACTCCGGTATTCCGGTAATTACCAGAATGCCAGAGTGACAAATTTAAGAAGAATAAGACATTGAAACAGATTTTGACTTTAATTATTCTCTCACACTAAAATTTTAATATGTTAGAGAGGTATTTGTCCTGGATGTAATTCGTAAGAATTTTATAAAAGGCTTAAGGCTTAACTCCAGAAGGGATAAAAACCACACGCCTTAACTCCAGAAATCACAGATAAATCACTCTTATCTTGACTTAATGCGGTTAATCAATATAATCTATCATGGATTATATAAGATATGCGTATATTGCATTACTTGGTTGGGGATTGTGGGCGATTGGTAGTAAAGTTATTAGCCAGCATTTGAACACCGTAAGTACTTCCTTCTGGATTTCATTGTGGTCTTTGATATTTTTGATTTTTTACATAATTTTTTTCAAAAATTCACTCCAGGTTAATAATCACTCATTATATGCAATTCCAGTAGGTTTTGTTTCACTTATTGCGATCCTTGCATTTTATCAGGCATTAAAAACCGGTCCTGCCTCGGTTGTTATTCCTTTAACCAACCTTTATGTTCTATTTCCCGTCGTTTTTGGTTTCATAATACTTAAAGAGCCAATTACTATAAATAGAGTTCTTGGTATTGCCTTTGCTATTATTGCAAGTTTTCTCCTTTCAAAATGAGAATAATTATCTACGAAGACGAACCCGAGAAATTCTTTCCACTTATAAATTTCTTTCCTCAGTTCAATCTCCGCATAGGAATGAAAACCATAGTTGAACATAGTGCCTACCACTTTCCTAAATTCAGATTTGATTATATTGGTAGAGACTTATTTAACTTCAAATTAAATTTAAAGAATGAGCCAACAATATATCTCTCTGCAAGGTTACTTTTAAAGGAAAGGATACATTTACCATACGAAGAGACAAGATTTATAGTTGACGACCGTAATGCGGGGTTTTTAAAGGTAAACCCACCGTTTCCTCAAAATTTTGGAGAAATCCAAAATGTGTTGAATAATATAAAAAAGAAAAAAGAAATTTCTGGGAAACTGCTCAACCATCCATGGGATATCATAAAATTCAATGCTGAAATGATCGTTGAACATTATAAGCAGATAAAAAAACCTTGTAAGGTTTCAAGAAAAATAGAGTTTGTTGGTTTAAGAAAATCTCTTTTTATCGCACGCGACGCAAATATCCATAAACTTGTCTTTCTTGATTGTTCGGCAGGTCCGATATACATTGACCGGGGAGCAGAAATAAAGCCATTTACTACAATCGTGGGACCCACATATATCGGTGAAGGAACGATTTTAGATCGTGCAAAGGTTATCAAATCAACAATCGGTCCTTATTGTCGTATTGGCGGTGAAGTTGAAGAATGTATATTTCAAGGGTTCTCTAATAAATATCATGAAGGGTTTATTGGACATTCTTTTATCGGGGAGTGGGTAAATATTGGTTCACTTACTACAAATTCGGATTTAAAAAATAATTATTCAAGTGTTCGGATAAAAATGGGCAAAGAGATTTATGATACAGGAATGGTAAAACTTGGATGTTTTATCGGTGATCATACAAAATTAGGTATTGGCACATTAATACCCACTGGTGCAGTTATTGGAAGTTTTGTAAACTTCTTTGGCGGTGGAATGATGCCCGGATATGTTCCTTCTTTTAGATGGATAGGCCCGGGAATCAATCAGGAATATGATTTAGACAGGGCAATAAAAACAGCACGTGCAGTGATGGAACGTAGAGGCATAATCCTGTCTCGCGAATATGAAGAGTTGATAAAATGGAATTATAAAAATAAATGAAATTTGCTATCGGGATAGATGTTGGGGGGACAAATATAAAGGCAGGACTGGTATTTAAAGGCAGGGTGATTAAAAAAGAAAAACTTCCAACGCGTGCTGATGACGGTCCTGAAGAGTGTATAAACCAGATAAAGAATACAATAAAAAATTTTGTTAAAGCATCCTCATCAATTGGAATAGGAATTGCGGGAATTATTGATTCAAGAAATGGCATTGTAAGATATTCACCAAACCTGAAAGGATGGTATGATATTGAGCTTGCCCGAATACTAAAAAAAGAATTCAAAAGGTCAGTAAAAATTCTTAATGATGTTAATGCAATACTTTTAGGCGAATGGATTTATGGGGCAGGAAGGGGATATAAAAATATCTTCCTTTTCACCCTTGGCACCGGTGTTGGTGGGGCAGCAATTTGTGAAGGAAAAATGTTATTCGGTGCAAATGGCTTTGCTGGTGAATTTGGTCATACAGTGATAAATTTTAATGGACCAAAATGTGTCTGTGGAAATTTTGGATGTCTGGAGCGTTATGTTGGTTCAAGATATATTGTAGAACTTGCATTACGAAAGTCAGCAAGAAAAAAAAGTAGTTTAAGAAAATATAATAACTTAACGCCAAAGATAATAGCAAGTGAAGCAAGGAAAGGTGACGGTGTGGCAAGAGAAGTCTTTGAAGAAATTGGATATTATATTGGAATTGGTGTTAGTAATATCATAAATCTATTTGACCCTGATATCGTTATAATATCAGGGGGAATATCTAATGCCGGGAAAATTTTATTTGAACCAATCAAAAAAACCGTAAAAAGACTTATTCTTGGACCAGAATATCGTAATGTGAAGATAGTACCTGCAAAACTTGGGGATAATGCTGGAATTCTGGGCTCAGCGTATTTTGCAAATGCGAAAATTCCCTTGACAAAGTAAAAAATATGGATATAATCTCACTATCAATAATGGATAGTTATTTATTTAGACTTAAATCTTTTATACAGATAGAAAATTTTTTTAAATCAGGGAGGCTTCTTTGATACATTTATTAACATTTTTGTTGATTGGTCAAACTCCTGACCATTTTGGGTTTGATAACATTACATCACCTAAGACCGCTGGTGTTCCATTCTCAATAACGGTATATGCACTAAATGCCTCTGGACAGCCAATACCATATTATGGTTCAGCACGGATTTACATCTCAAATGTCAGTTACCCTGTATTCCCTGATATATCAGTCTATTTTAATGGTAGCAGTTCCTGGCAGGGTAATATAATGGTTTCAATCGCTGGTGACAATATAAGGTTGAGATGCGAAGGAAGTGGTGCAAGTGGTGAATCAAATCCATTCCAGGTCATTCCCAATACACCATACCGACTCATTTCAATCTTACCGGGTCAGACTTATGCTCCAGGGAATCAAACCGGCAAGCTCGGCAACCCTTCAAGCCAGCAGGCTGGTTCATTTTTCAATGTCTCAATATATCTCACTGACCGATGGTGTAATCAGATAACCACAGGGAGTGATTCCATACTATTAGTAAGTTCCGATGGATTCAGTAATACAATCGGCATTCGGCTAAATAATGGCAATGCAAACATAAATTACGCCTTCAGGACTGCAAGCACACATAGGTTTTTTGTATATGATATCACAAATTCCGGGATAAAAACAGATACATCAAGCAATCTCTATATCTATCCAGGAAATTATGCAAAATTACTTGTCTTACTTCCTGGTGAAACACACCTGCCCGGTGATACAACAATAAACACAAATAATACACCCGGCAAATCAGGTAGTGCTTTTAATCAATATGTTCTTGAAGATTTCCCAATCACAGTCTATGCTACAGATTCAATGTGGAATAAAACGAGTGTATCAGGTTATCCAATTCAGCTCGCTGGCTCTTCAGGCTTTTCAAACCCCCCTCCTCAAAATTTGTTAAATGGTGAAGCAAACTTCAGCGCAAACTTTTCATCTAAGGGGGACAAGTCAATATATGCGCGTGATTTAAATAACAACATCTTTAGTTATGATAATCCGGTGACAGTGGTACAGAGGGCAACTAATTGTGATATATCGGTTTCTCCTGATACAATCTCACCCGGCGAGATTGCTTATATAAATGTTACGGTCTATGATAGGAATAACGACCCGATTGCGGGCAAATGGGTTGGATTTTCGGTCATAGGTGGTAATGGGTATATCATTAATCAATATGACTCAGTCCAGACAAACACACAAGGAGTATGTCAATCCCAGTTCACTGCTACGAGTGGTTATTTCAATGAACTTGATTCTATTGAAATCCGTGCCGATAATTATGCCGAGACAACCACGGTCTATGTTATTATACCTGATTCTTCAGTGATGGAAGGTAATATCGTTGCCTATCCCAATCCTTTTGGAAAGATAAATCAACCATATACAAGGTTTGTATACTATCTCCATCAGAATTGCAATGTCATTTTCTCAATTTATGATGCGTTTGGGAACCGTGTCCATCATAAAGAAATACCTTCGGGGCAGAATGGTGCAAGGATGGGCATAAACAATCTCACCTGGGATGGCAGGAATGACAAAGGGAAGAAGGTTGCAAGCGGTGTCTATTATGTTTTGATCAAAGGCTATCTCCATACGAATGTATTTTTGGAGAAACATATAAGGGTAGGTGTAATATGGTAGAACTTAACTTCGCAGGATCATTTCATTCGCAGGATCATTTCATTCGCAGGATCATTTCATTCGCTCGAAAGGTCAGCAAGTTAACGGCGATACTGCAGGCGCAGCGATACTGCAAATCCCGATATTCTTGTCAGGATGATACTGCAATTTTCAGGACAGGCGTTATACTTTCTACTCTCTACTTTCTACTTTCTACTTTTACCTTTGCCCAGGATGGTGGTTTGCCCGGTGCGGTTTTTAATTATGGAATGAGCCCGAGGACTACCGCGATAGGTAAGGCATTCACCGGACTTGCGGATGATGCAGAGGCTGTTTATTTTAATCCTGCAGGGCTTGCCCAATTATATTCTCACAATATAAAATCATCATACCTTGACCTCTATGGTCATCAACTCGGTTATTTCGGCTACGCACTTCCCACAAGAAGGTTTGGAACATTTGGCGGTAATATAATCCATTTCCGTTCCAAAGGTATTGATTCAAGAGATGTTAATATGGATCCATTTGGGACTTATTATTTTGCCCAGAGTTGTGTTCTGCTTTCGTATGCATACCTTGTTTCTGATGCACTGAGCATGGGCACAAATTTAAAATTTGTTTCCAGTAAGATTGCCCAGTATGGAGCAATAGGTGTTGGTGGAGATGCGGGATTCCTTCTCTTTCCAAGGTATAATTATACATTCGGTATTTCTGTTCAAAACATATTGGGACCAAAACTACAGTATTTAGAAAACGGAGAAATCGAAGAATTTCCACCCACATTCAGATTTGGTGGAGCTGTAAAATTATATCAAGGCAGGGCAGTTATCGTGGGAGATTTGGTTAAAAATATCCTTGAGTTCTCCGGTGTTAAACCCCATCTTGGTTTTGAATTTATTCCTGTATATCCAATCTTAATTTTCCGTGCTGGATTTGATGAAAATACATTGAATGCTGGACTGGGCGTGAGAAAACTTTTTGGTAATATGTCAACCGGTATTGATTATGCTATAGAATTACACCACAGGTCAAATTATCTGCTCCCTTACCGTCATAAAGTTGGGGTATTTATTGAATTTGGTGGATTCCGGACTTGGGTTACCGCAACGCCAAAGGAATTTTCTCCCGCACCAGGGAGAAAAGAGAATGTTGCATGGCTTGATTTACATTACACGACAAAAAGAGAAGTTGAAAGGTGGCAATTATTGATTAAAAATCAATATGGTGAGGTCGTTAGAACATATTCAGGCTGGGATGCACCACCATTAAGACTTTCCTGGGACGGGCTTGATGATGTAGGCAGATTGGTTTCTGATGGCAGATATTACTACGAAATAATCATCATTGATAAAGGAAAGGAGCGTATAACTTACAGCGATTACCTTGTAAAGATTGCAACCCTTGGTCCAAAAGGTGAGATTGAATTCGTGCCACAGGAGTGATTATGTTCTTTTTGTTTATGCTCATCACACTGACCGATTATAAACAACTGGTAACTGATTATGAGATTGCCCACAGACTATTCTTACAGGAAAATTATGCGCAGGCACTCCAATATTTTTCGGCAATATTAAAAAAATATGGTGGCACTGAATTTGAGGATGAGATAAGATTTCGCATTGCTGAGTGCTACTTCAATATAAAGGACTTTGACCAGGCAAAGGAAAATTTTGAAATAATCCTCAAAAGGAACAAACTTACTTATCTTGAACCCGAATGTTTATATGCCATTGGGATTATTGATATATTGCAGGGGAATTTTAAAGAGGCAGAGCAGCTTCTCCAGAGATTGCTGAAAAACCCTGCATACCGGGAAGAAGACAGGGCAAACTTTGCCCTTGGTGTTTTGTATTATTTCCGGGGTAGTTATCAGGAGGCTAAGGAAAAACTTGAAGGATTAAAATTACTTGAGGCAAAGTTTTACTATGGGAAAACATTATCCCGTCTTGGCAATCCCCTTGAAGCAATAAGATCATTTAAAGAAATTCTTGATGAAGCGCCCAATACACCGATTGCAACTCTTGCCGAATTCTCAAGGGCTGAAGCATTGTTCTTTAATAAGGATTTTGATGGAGCAAAAGTAAAGTTCGGTGATTTCATTGCTTATTATCCTAAATCCCCATTGATTGACTATGCCCATTTTTTCTATGCAGCATCTCTAATTCATTATGGTGATTACGCAGGTGCTGCTGAGCATCTATTACCTCTTACACGACATTCAGATAATCTACTTGCTGCCCACGCAGGTTATTTTCTTGGAATCTGCAGGATGAATCTCGGAGATGGGCTTGGTGCGGTGAGTGCATTTCAGAGAGTAAGATCAAATTATCCCAACACAATGATTTCTTCTTATGCAAATCTCCAGTTGACCAAGGCATTACTTGCTTATGGTGATACACTTCAGGCGTTGACCTCTTCTGCACAGTTAGCAACGATGTTTGCAACCGGTGAACTTGCAAGTATCGGGGAATATCTGACTGGTATGATTTATTTTCAAAGAAAAGATTATGTAAATGCCGTTCGCTTCTTTGAATCTTTATTATCCAGATACCCTAAATCTCCTTTGCGTGAACCAGGTGCGACAATGCTTATGTTTTCTCTCTATAATTTGAAAAATTTTGAATATGCAGTAACATTCGGGAGCAAATATATAAAAGATTTTCCTGACGAAAAAAATGAGTGGCGAGGCAGAACACTATACTTCCTTGCCGAGGCGTACTATTATTTGAATAACTATAGTGAAGCGGAAAAGTCTTATCTTACGGTAACAAAGGAATATTTTGGAATAGAAGTAACACCTTATGCGCGTCTTGGATTGGCATATTCATTATATAATCAAGACCGCCAGAGGGAAGCTCAAGATATATTTGAGAATATGAGTAAAGTTCCTTATGATGATTCTTCACTTGTAATGGCAATCTATCTTGGACTTGGTTATACACAGTTCAATCAACGTGAATATATGAAGGCAAGGGAGACATTTGAAGCACTATATAATACATTCCCCAAAGACGAGCGTTGCGCAGTGCCTTCGCTCTTTTATGCGGGTATGTCATACTACAATCTTGAATATTATGCTAATGCGATAGAATCCTGGGAGAAACTGATTGGAAATTTCCCCAGGGCAAAAAAATCCGCTGAAGCCGGCTTCCGGGCTGGTGACACATATTTTAAGGCGCTTGAATATGAAAAGGCAAGAGGACTTTTCCGATGGGTTGTAGAAAATCATCCCAATGATGATTTTGCCCGTTCTTCACAATTAGCAATTGCCCAGAGTTATTATAATCAAAAGAGTTATGATGAGGCAATAAGGGAATTTCAGAAATTTCTTGATCTATATCCAACTGCTGACGAGGCAACTGCAGCCAGAAAGGGTATGGAGATGTGCTACTATCAAAAAGGACTTGAGTCAACTGAGGCAATGCAATACTTTGTTGAGCGATTCCCCCAGAGTGTACTTGCTGCGGACGGGCAATATCAGATCGCCCAGAAATTCTTTGATGATAAAAAATATGCCCAGGCAATGGAAGAGTTTATAAAAGTTGTAGTGAACTTTCCATCTTCCTCTTATGCGCCAGATGCGCTTTTGCTTGCCGCAGAATGTGCAGTGAATATAGAAAACTGGCAGAAATCTACAGAACTATATGAAAGATATTTGAGCTATTTCCCAAAAGGTAAAGAAAAAGATGCGGTCTATTTTAATTTAGGCACTGCCTATTTTAATCTAAAGGAATATGGAAAGGCAATGAAAAGTTTTCAGGTCGTTGTAGACTCCTTCCCTTCTTCCCAGTACCTAACCAATGCCCGACATAATATTGGAGTTTGCAAAAAATATCTCGGGGAGGCAGGCAGTGGTTCTGAAGGTATTCAGACCGAAGGAACAAAAGGAGAAAAATGAAAGAATGCGTTTTAATCTGTGTCCGCCATTTTCCTGGCGGTTTATCCGTGCAATTCAGTGGGTTGCAAAGCAACAAGGAGGTTAAAGAATGATACTTGGTCAACCATTAATTGATATCTTCAAGGGTAGTATTGTGATGATTATTTTGTTATTATGCTCAATCATTGCCCTGGCTTTGATAATAGAGAGGGCTTTGTATTTTATCAGGCATGGCTTTGATACCCGTGTTGGATTTTTGCGATTCAGTCAGGTCTTGCGAAATCAAGGCACAAGTGCCGCGCTGGCCTATGCAAATCAGAAAAAAAATCCATTATTTGGATTATTCACGGTCGCCCTGCAAAATCAGCATCTTGATGCAGACAATCTTTATGATGTGTTATCCAGTTATGTGATTGAAGAAAAACTGAAATTTGACAGATATCTCGGTGGCATGGGCACTTTGGCAAATGCAGCGACGCTCCTGGGTTTACTTGGAACTGTTACTGGGCTGATTCGTGCATTTCATAATATCGCCATCACAGGCTCAGGTGGTCCTGCTGTCATCTCAGCTGGAATCGCTGAGGCATTACTTACTACTGCCTTCGGACTTTTCATCGGTATTCCTACTCTCTTCTTCTATAATTATTATACGAAAAAGAGCAATGAGCTGGCAATGAGTCTTGAAGGTGTATGTGACAAAATAATTGTGCTTTTTGATACAATGAAGAAGAAATCAGGAATTGTTAATCCTGAACCTGTTGCGACACCAAAACCAACACCACCACCAGAGGATACAACCTGGAAGTTTTGAGATATGAGAAAGAGAAGGCTTATCCACTTTGGAACAGAACCACAGGGATTGATACTGAATTCACTGGTTGATATTGCTCTTTCACTTGTCATAGGATTTATTGTAGCAATCCCTTTGTTCTTTGAATCAGGTATTTTTGTAAACGCTCCGGGCGTGGCAGCGGGTTCAGCAACCGAGGTCAGCGATATAAAGGTCAATATCCATCTCCTGAATGATGGTGGGATATTATTGAATGAAGAATTAGTTACATATGAAAGATTAGAGGAATTATTGCCACAATTGTTAGCAAGGAGTCTTGAGAAAAGGGTGATTGTTTCTACTGATTCTGAAGTGACTTATGAAAGAGTTATCCAGATTCTTGACCTGGCAAAACAAAAGGGTGCAGGTGAACTTGCGTTATTAAGGAGTAGAAGATGAAACGGATGGAGAATGTTGATATCCTGCCAATGGCAGCGGTCGCCTTGATGGTCGTTCTGATGATGATGGTGCTTGCACCAATGACTATGACCCATACCAATACTCCAGTTGAAGTTCCAAAAGCTCATACTGCTGAAACAAAGACCGAAGAGAATTTTACAATTACCTACACAATTGATAAAAAGTTATTTATAAATGACCAGCCAATTGCACCAGAAGATTTTGACAGTATTGTCCAGCAGGCGGTAGAGAAGGACCCATATCAATTGATTGTGATTAGAGCAGACAGGAATGTATTACATAAAGATGTCCTTGAAATCCTTGCCCGGGTAAAACAGGCAGGTGCAAAACGCATCGCCTGTGCAACTAAAAAACCGAAGGAATAGTTATGTTAAAAGATAAAAGGCTCGATATTGGTATATTGATCTCAATAATTGTTCATATCCTATTATTTTTGCTCTTCTCGCGTTCCAGTTCTGCTTCCACGGCCAATTATGAGGATATAAAAGAGGTTACTTTCCTTGACCAATCTTATCGTCCAGAGGTCGCCAAGGTTGTATCAAAGGGTTCAATATGGGGTGAAGTTAGCGAGACACCAACACCATCCACTGGAACTTATGGTGGAAGTGATATTGTGACTCCAGCGATTGATTTAAATGTGAAACTTGACCGAAGCCAGGCAAAGATTGATTTAGAACGTTATGCACCCCAGGAAGGAGTTGGTGAGGTAATAAAGATTGGTAGTACAAAAAATGGCACAATGAAATCAACCGAAGAAATTCTTGCCGAAAAACCAATTTCGCTTGCAAAGAATCTACCAAGGGGTGCGGGCACCGAAGGCGGTACGGGTATCGGCGTCTATGGTGGAATCGGGAAGCAGGCACAAACACCGACGATTAAAATTGATAAGAAGCCACCTCCTACAACCCCGACCTCTCAGATCGGAAAGCAGGTTGAGGCAAAGGTTGAAGAGAAATTAAAAGTTGAAACGAAGGGCACTGCAATATCCCTAGCCGGGCCTATTGCCGATCGTGAGATATTGAGAAAATTGCTCCCCCAGTATCCTGCTTGGTGCTTACAAAAGGGTATATCTGGGGTTGTGAAGATAAGGGTTGAGGTAAATCCAGATGGAAAGGTAAGGGAAAATATTAGGATTGAAATTTCATCGGGTTATCCTGACCTTGACCAGAGTGTGGTGAATGCAGTTAAGGCATGGTTATTTGCTCCATTACCTGCAAATGTGAAGCAGGAAATCCAGTGGGGGATTATTACATTTAGATTTGTTTGTGGTTAATAAGGAGAATTAAATGAATTTATTATTTATCTTATTTTTATTCGCTCAGGAGGCAAAGAAATCTGAACACGAGATCGGCGAAGAGGTTATAAAGGGTGAATTAAAATATAAGATAACTGATCCTAAAATATATCTAAATATTTCTTTAAAACCTTTTGCCCCTTTAGATTCGATAATTTCAAAAGAGCAATATATATTTGATGAAAAACTTTATTCAACGATTGATGCATTAAATACACCGATTTTGTATCTACATAGCGAATATCTACGGGTCCCGCTCGTTGCACGATTTATGTATGGCAGTATTGCACTTTTCATTCCAAAATTTGAAAAGACCGTCTCTTCATGGGAACTCGTTATTACAGATGCAAAAGGAGATGTTGTTAGACGCTATGCCCAGCGTGGAATGCCGCCCCCGGTTCTTTCCTGGGATGGCAGGACTGATAAGGGTGAGATGTGTAATATGGGTGAAGTATATAATTATGTTTTTACTGCTTTTGATGCAGTAGGTAATCCCACAAGGATAACCGGCCGGGCATATAAATTCAACGGAGTTGTCTATGAAGAAAAAGGCAGCACGATAATTTCAGTTTCTTGTAAAGTTCTTTTTGATGAAAATTCACCAAATTTGCACAGTGAATCAGGTCCTTACATTGAAGAAATTGCCAACATTGTGAGGGAAAAATTTAGAAAAGAGATTGTAGTATATTCTTATTCTGAATCTGAACCACTTGCCCGTTCCCGGGGAGAAGCGATTCTAAATGAGATTACCAAAAGGGCCGTGCTTCCTGATAAAAGCGTTAATACTACACCAAGATTTATCCCCGGTTTGTTGCCTAAGTATTCAAAAATAGAAATTGTAATTCAGTAAAGTTGACAAACCACCGAATTTAATATATAATCAATTGCGGCGCCATCGTCTAACTTGGTTCAGGACATCGCCCTCTCAAGGCGAAGACTACGGGTTCGAATCCCGTTGGCGCCAATTTAGTTTTTTGCAATTTCAATTTTTATTATTTCGTAAATTTTATCTTCCAATTTTATTTTGTCGCCAACCCTTTTTTCTAACAATATATCTTTTGCCAGTGGAGATTCATAGGATATAATATTTTTTGAAAGATCAGAATCCCAGGGACCGAGGATTGTGTATTCAAGAATACTATCTTCCTGAAAGTTTTTTAAAATTACCTTTGTTCCGATACCAACTTTTGATGTGTCCACGTTATTGAAATCAATTATTTTTGCCTTCTGAAGTTCGGATTCAAGTGTTCTTAGCCTCTGATATAATTGATCCTGTCTTTCTTTTGCTGCCTTATACTCAAAATTTTCGCTCAGATCCCCATATTCCCTTGCCCTGCTTATCTCTTTTTTATTCTCGGGTATTTCAACGCTCAGTAAGTGCTCAAGTTCATTTTTTTTGCGAATAAGAGACTCCTGTGTCGTATATATGTAATCTTCTTTTTTCTCAAATAGTTGAGGAAAATGGTAATTGATGATTCTCAAATAATCATTCTTTTCATAATCCTTGAGTGCATTTGATTTAATAAGGGCATCTTTTATCTTAAAAATTTCATCAATCACTCCATTCTTTATGATTTCATCAAATTTTTCCAAAGGGAAAGATTTTATAAATAACTGTTTTGCTCCCTTGATATGGTCAAGGTTATTTATCAAACGGGGCAGATATTTGGGGTCTGTGAATTCCTTAAACACACCATTTGCAATTTTCTTTAATAGATATAAAAATGTTTTAGGAAATTTTTGGGGCATTAAAATTACTGACTTATAAAGAGCCCTTAGTTCAAATCCTGAGGCTGTTAATTGTTCTTCAATCTCCTCAATAAGTTTCGTATCATCAGAATCTGTGAGTATCTGTTGAAATATTTTTTGCCAGTCCTGTG